>JACMMD010000649.1 GCA_014379235.1 Anaerolineae bacterium | reverse complement strand
GTCTTTTGCCCCCAGTCATAATCTTCGATGTTGAGTTCGATGCGCTCCTCGAAGGTCGCGCCGCCGAGATATGCGGTGAAGAAAACAGACTTCTCGCTGTCCACCAGCACCACTAGATAGCGCTCGAACTCATCTATTGCCCACAGCAGCGGAGCAACAGCAGGTTCACCGAACGTGGCGCGGTTGGACTCAAGGGAGATGGGCAGTTCATAGCTGTTCTGGCTGTCTTCATCCGCCCCGAAGAACAGCACCAGCGACTTGGCATTTGGTTGGTAGCCTGCGAGGAAATTATCCACCTGCGTCCGAACCGCCGTGAAACGCCCCTTACTATCCGCGCTGAGGCCGCTCTCAAGTTCGTTCATGCGGCTTTTGAGCCATACTCGCCACGCTGGATTATTCGCCTGATTTTCCGGCAGAGCAGGGTCAACCATGAGATATGCGGAGAGAATTTCGTCTTTAGATTGCTCGACTAGATTTTTTACGTTCTCAAACGCTAGTTGTATCATTGTCGCCTCCTGCAAGCGCTCATTTTATAGACGGTCATAATATCTGATATTAGAGCATCGGTCTATTAGAATCGCACAGGAGTTAACGGTTTACTCATCACGTCACGCGGCGGAAGCCCTTGCCATAAGCCGCCTGCCCATGACCGATCACCACGAAAGCACTGGGGTCTACGGCTGCTACCACGCGCCGCAGCGAATCGACTTCGGGACGCGCAACCGTCACGAACAACACCGAATGCGGCTGCTCGGTATACATGCCGCGCCCTTCCCACGCTGTCACCCCGCGTTCGAGGCTGTCGAGAATCGCGGCGGCTACTTCAGTAGGATGATCGGTGACGATGGTCGCCGTGCGAACCACGCTCGGCCCTTCAAGCGCGTAGTCCGTCGTAATCCCGCCCACGATCAGCGCCACTAGTGCATACAGCGCACCTTCCAGCCCGAATACAAATCCCGACGCGGCGATGACGATGGTATCCGTATAGAGAAAAGTGCTGCTCATCGGCTGGCCGAAACGGTCTTGGATGATACGTGCCAGCGTCGATGTACCGCCGAAAGTGCCGCCGCCGCGAAACACCAAACCCGTCGCAAAGCCGCCAACCACGCCGCCGAACAGCGCGTTCAGTAAGCGATCATCGGACAAGGTTCGCCCCGCCAGAATCGGTGTCAGCACATCCACCAGCACCGAGTAAACCAGCAGCACGAACACCGTGCGAAACACCACTCGCCAACCGCCGAGCATTCGATAGCCGATGATTTGTATCGGGATATTGAGGATCAGCACCATGATACCGATGGGCAAACTGAACAGCTCGTTGAGGATGACCGCCACGCCCGAAAGCCCGCCGGGAGCGACATCCGCCGGAACCATAAACACGATCACTTGCAGCGCCCCGATCAACGCGCCAAGCGAAAGCAGTACGTAGCGAATAATGACAGTACGCCAGCTCTCTTCAGGCAGTTTCAAAGCGCGCATGGGGATACCTTTCTGCGGAGGCGAGGTAACAGCGCCAATACTACCGCGTTTCAGGTATGATAGCAGGAATACTGTGCCGAGTTCCGAGTGCGGATTTCTGAGTTAAAAGTGATGAGCTATGAGTAATGAGCATTGTTTTACTCATCACTCACACCTCACTACTCGTTACTAAAAAGCTAGAGGCTAATCATGATTGAGAAACAGCAGTTTCACGCTATTGTTCACGGGCTGGTGCAGGGGGTATTCTTCCGCGCCAGCACCCGTGACGCTGCCCATCGCCTGCACCTCGTCGGTTGGGTGCGGAACTTGCCTGATGAGAGCGTCGAAGTCTTGGCCGAAGGTGATCGTCCCACTCTCGAACGGCTGTTAGGATTCTTGCATCAAGGGCCGCCTGATGCGCGGGTAACACAAGTCGAGGTCGAGTGGAATGCGGCATCGGGCGAGTTTATGGACTTTCGTGTTCGATAACATCCCCATCGCTATCCAACCGAAACGGCCCCAAGCGTATCACCCCATCGCTGCCATCTGAACGCCCCACTCGCACCACATCCGGCAGCGTATAATGCCCGACATCCACATAGAAGTCAGCGCTTGCCAGCGTCTCAGCGTCTACGAAAAAGTCGCCCATGACGATGACGCGATCTCCCGCCTGCCAGCGTCCCGCCGACAACGCCACATCGGATTGCATAAACGGCTCGCCACCGAGCGTGTCTGATGTGTATAAATGGTGGAACTGCTGATAGGTTCCCGCTGGCGGCGCTGCAACCACGAGCCACAGCGTCGAAATCCGCAGCCGCGGCCCGACAATGCGCGCCCGCCAGCCCTCTAACTGAGCGCCATCCGCCAGCAGCACAGGTTCGAAAGCCGTGAAACCCTGCGGTTCGCTGCCGTCGTACAACGTCGCTACAAATGGAAGCGCCCCCTCGCGGCGCGGGAACTCTAAAACGTCATTCGCCAGCCCCGACACCTCGATCTCTTCCCACGCTTGAAAAGGTCGCAGTGTAGCCATCAGATAAGCGGGATAGGACGGCAAAATGAGGATGTTTTCGCCCTGCACGATGCGATGCTCTCGACCCCACCATAACGCCGCGAACGCTCCCGCTTCGCCATCCACGTTAGGATCATCGCCATGTGTGAAGAACAAAACAGGCGTATCGTTTGGCAGCGCATAAGCGGCATCGCGGCTCACTTGCAGCGGCGTACCGAGTCCGTTCGGCGTTTCGACTCGTGCGGCTGCGTTGAAACTATCGGCCAGCAGCGCCGCCCACACTAGAGCAACAAGGGCCACCAGCGAAGTGATAGCCAGTGCCCACGTTCGCTGCTGAAACAAGTGT
Organism: Anaerolineae bacterium; assembly: GCA_014379235.1. GTDB lineage: Bacteria > Chloroflexota > Anaerolineae > Aggregatilineales > Phototrophicaceae > JACMMD01. The sequence continues at coordinate 5,779 of JACMMD010000649.1, read as the reverse complement.
GTGCTTGCCCCGACTACGAGCGCCAGCGCGGGTAAAACCGTTAGCTCGTAGTGAAGTAGGACAGGCGAACTATGACGCACGAACAGCACGAGCGGAGCGATCAACAAGACGAGAGCGAGTTCAGCCAGAACTGTAGGAGCGCTTCGCGAAGCGCCCCTACGGATAATGTTTACCAGCACCATCAATCCCACCACGATCACCGCGCCGATCAATATGGCCCAAATCGGATGATCGAGCAGCGGGATACTCAAAGCGGTGTCACCGGCCAGCAGATAATCCCACTGCCAGCCAACCGCCAACCGCGCCCCTTCACTGAGCGCGTCCAAATTAGTTTCTGAGGGGCCGTCGAGTACGCTGCTGAACTGTTCAGCGATCTGTGGCGCGCAGCATGTTACCGTCGTCACGAACGGCAGCAGCGCCAACAGCACCAGCCCGCCGCCGATCAACACCGGAATCAGCCGACTCAATCGCCACCAGCCAAAGCGCACGAACAGATAGGCCGTCCCTATCGCCAGCGCCGCTCCTGCGAAATGCACCTGAAACGCAAAGCCCGCGAGGAAAACATGAACCGCAAGCGCCACAGCACGCCGCCGACCTTCGCCCGTGAGCGCCTCGTAAGCCATCCACATCCATACGAGTGCCAACGGCGGTAGTAAATCCTGCGCCCAGATATTACGCGCATACAGCACCGCGAACGGTGATGCTGCTAGATACAACGCTGCCGCTAGAGCTGCCCATGCGCCCCATACTCGCCGCGCCAGCAGCCACACGCTGAACACCGTCAGCACACCGAGAACACCGACGAACAGCGTGGCGAACAGCGGGTCAGTCGACAGTGCATAGGGCAGTGCGAAAATCCAAGCTGCGCCGGGAAGGTTCGGCAAGCCCACCGACGATGGCATACCGAGCGACGCGAACTCGCCGCCTCGCGCCATTCGCAGCGCGATCAAGCTCAAGCGCGCCTCATCGAACGCGAACGAATTCACGCCCGTCCAGCCGAGCCGCAGTACCGCCGCCAGCGCGAGAACCGCCAGCAGCGCCAGCCGTTCAATACGGGAAAGTTGCCGCCATATGGTCAAAGTTGTTTATTCTGATGCGTCAGGGGGAATATATTCTTCAATAATGCGCCGAAGTTGTTCGGCGCTAATGTCGCTTTGCTGTGACTTTGAATAAATCGTGAGTAAAATAACTTGATCAGCAAGTTGAATATAGTAAATTACGCGAAAGCCGCCGCTTTTACCCTTGCCCGCAGATGGGTTTTTGAGCCGAACTTTATAGACATCATAACCAACGCTCGGAATTTTATCGCCGGGTCGTTCGTCGCTTTCCAAACGGGCTATTAGATTATCTACTTCTGTAGAAACAGCTTGATATTTTCGTTCTAGTCGCTTTAGTTTCGACAAGAATGGCGGTGGGACATTAACCTTTGTGGTCATTGCCCTCTTCTTTCAAGTCGCGGCGCATTTCCTCTAATGCCTCCCGCGCTGGACGTACATTTCCGATCATAGCATCATGCCATGCAGCACGAAAATTCTCTAAGATTTCCTCATCTGGCGTATCTTCGTATTCTTCATCGTCTTGAAGATAGGTTTCGATGGCTGCCTCAAGCACTTCTTCGAATGGGGTCTGCTGGCGTTCTGCCTCGGCGCGTAAACGCTCTACCGTCGTTGAGGTCAGCTTAACTGTAACCGTGAGTTCAATTGTTTGATCGGTCATTGTTTACGCTCCGCTGAAATACGTAACACCTTATTCGTCGGGGGTAATGTATTCTTCAATGATGCGCCGGAGTTGTTCGGCACTGATGTCGCTTTGCTGTGACTTTGAATAAATCGTAAGTAAAATAACATGATCTTCAAGACGAATATAATAAATTACGCGAAAGCCGCCGCTTTTGCCGCGCCCCGCAGATGCGTTTTTCAGCCGAACTTTATAGACATCATAACCAACGCTCGGAATTTTATCGCCGGGTCGCTCATCATTTTCTAGAGCGATAAGAAAGCCGTCAACTTCATTGAGTACAGCCGGATATTTGCGCGCCAAGCGTCTAAGTTCGGACTTATAGTGTGCTGACGGATCAACTCTACTGGGCATTATCCTCGTCCAATTCGCGGCGGATTTCCTCTAAAAGTTCTCGTGCAGACTGAGTCCCGATTTGCCCTGTCATTGCCTCATGCCACGCCTGACGAAAATCCTCAAGGATCTTTTCGTCGGGCGTATCTTCGTATTCTTCTTCATCGTCTTGAAGATAAGTTTCGAGGGCTGCTTCCAACACTTCATCTAATGGGATTTGCTTATGCTCGGCTTCGGCGCGAAGCCGTTCGAAAGTCGTCTCAGACAGCTTTACAGTGAGTTCAACCAATCGGGCCACCATTGTTGATTTACTCCCATATGTACGCTAGTCGATACTAAGAAGCCCCACAGGGCGCGTAGGCTGTCAAATCGATGATCCACAAGCCGCCATTGACACCGTTGGCCGCCAGCGCGATCTTACTATAATCCGGCGAGAACCACATCCAACCCCGTTCTTCCGAGGACAGCGAGAGTGGCAGCCTTGTCAGGAAATTCATTTCGCCGCTTTCCATATCATAGCATTGCAGTATAGCTTCACCATCGTTTGAACGTGCGATATATACATACTTCGCGTCCGCCTCAAGTTGATACAGCGGCGCGGGCCAGTTGTTGCCCGGTGGTTCAGCCTCGAACAGCAGGTTGATCGTATCGAAGTTGGTGTACTTGCGATAGTAACCGAGCACACCGTCGATACCAGCCGCGATAATCACCTCACTGCCATCCGGTGACGCTCCCGGCACAATCAGCGACGGAATAGTTTCAAGCGGCGCATTGCTCAAATTCTGGCCGTCAACCGTCGCGGTGAAGTACAGCACGTCGTCGCCAAAGCCGCCGTGATAGTAGGCCAAAAATGCGCCATCGCGCAGCCAGTTCACGCCTTGCAGCGAACGGTTATACAGATCGGTGTACAGAACGCGCAGAAACGAGCCATCCGGTTCAGCAGTCATCGGAGAGTTGAGATCGGTTTGATAGAACAGGCGGCGCTGTCCCGGCGCGAATTGCAGAAACGAGCGCCCAAACATAATCGGGTCTGTCAGGTTGAGGGTGGCGCGTAGGGCATCGGTCACGTCGCCAGCATGGGGATGCGTAGTCTCTCCCTGAACGCCAGTCACCGTATCGTATTCCAGCCAGCGCTGTTGGTTGAACGGGTCACGCCAGCAGCCCACGCCATAGAGCAATCGTTGGCCATCCACCCATTCCACGCTCACCACTTCATCACCCGTAACGGGCGAAATACCGTCGATCACCAGCGGCAGCGATGACGTTTGCGAATCGCTGGCTTCCGCTTCCGGTACGATCAACACTTCGGCGGCGGTCTCGTCAGACTCGTACAGTTCCAGCGCTACGGAGAAAGGCTGCGTCGCGCCGGGTTGCAGGGTGAAATCCGCCAGCAAGCCTTCGCCACAAGCATTCACCGGATAACCGTAGCCCTCGCCCACCGCTTCACCTGTGCCGTTGATAACCGCCGCAAACAGATTGACGTTTGAATAGGCACGGTCACTCTGATTGAGCAAGCGGCCCGTCGCTACCAATGCTTCTTGCCCGAAAGCATCGGTCTGTGTACCGATAGTCACGTTCTGCGCGACCAACGCTTGCGCCGCGCTGATGTCATCCTGTGCGAGAAGTTGACCGAAGCCCACACCGCCAACCAATGTAAAGACACCGATTCCTAAATACGTTACAATACGCGACATACGCTTAACATCGAACCCCAAATCCTCTTCGAAACGCGCATTGTAGCATAACCGTGCAAGGTTGGAAGTTTCTAATTACACCTATAACGAACATTACGACAAATGCGCTTAAACTATCTATAACATTCATTCACGGGGGCGATCATGCAATTTCAATTGACCGAAGAGCGCCTCAAACGCTCTCAACTTGAACAAGAAGTCGAAGATCTCAAGCGCACCGAAGCCGAAGTCCGCCGCCTCCTCGAAGAACATCAGACTATTTTCGACTCGACACCGATTATGTTCTGGTACAAAGACACCGACAACCGGCTCTTGAATGTCAACGCGGCAGCAGCATCCCTTGAGGGGGTACCGATTGCATCCGTCAAGGGCAAGTCCGCCTATGAACTGTACCCGCATGAGCAAGCGCTGGCTTTCCATGAAGATGATATGGAAGTGATCCGCTCTGGCAAGCCCAAGCTCAACATCATCGAGCAGCACACCAGCCCTGCCACCAACAAGGTGATGTGGCTGCAAACTGGCAAAGTCCCCTACCGTGACCGCTCCGGCAATATTATCGGCGTGATAGCCTTCGCGGTGGACATCACCGAGCAGAAAGAGGCCGAAGAAGCCATGCGTAAGATGCACGGCGATATGGAATCGCAGAACAAACGCTTAGAACGCAGCCATGAATTTTTTCAGGCGACGTTGGAGCAAATGAATGAAGCCATCAATCGGGGTGCGACTAAGAACGAACTGCTGAGTTATGTGACTGAAGCGCATAAGGAATTCGGGCGCTTGAGCGCAGCTAAATAAAGTCGGGACGCAGGTTATTGTGCCCCTAGCCTAATCTATCGAAACACTCATCCAGTCGGGATTAACGGCACCCCGTACTACACATCCGACGGTTATTGAGTAGGGTCGATGACCAGCGCCGTATTTCCAACGGCGAGCAGTCCGGTAGAGAGGTTGAGAATTCGCAGGCCGGGATAGCGCTCTCCATCCAGAACGCGGTAGATAGCAAATTCGTCTTCCGGCGAACTATAGCCGACGTTGATGTACGCCCCATCATCGGTGAAACTTCTCACACTGCCGACAATATCGAACATCTCTTGCCCATCGCTGAGGCGATATAAGCCATCGCCGCTCATTGCCACATATTGACCATCGGAGCTAAAGGTCGCAAGACCACCCGCTTCGATGATCTTTTGCCCATCAGCCGTGCGATACACACCATCGCTGACCAGATATGTCCCATCGAAGTTGAACTGTTCCGCACCGCCGCCGATGGCGAACAATTTCACCCGATCACTCAGGCGATAAAGACCATCCTGCCTGATAGCCAAATGCGAACCGTCAGGGGTGAACAGCGCATCCATACCGAATGTGCTTTCATCATTGAATATCTTTTCACCAGTAGCGACCACATACACGCCGTCCGGCGTAATCATGTATTGGCTGTCTGCGCTGAAAACAGCGTGGCTAAATTCCGGCGAAAACTCTGGCAGCGCATAGAGACGCTGGCCGTCGCTTAGTTGGAAGACACCATTCCGTAACACGGCGGCATACTGCATATTGGGCGAGAAATTGACAAAGTGCGGCGAATTCACCTCGAACAAGCGCACACCATCGCTCAAGCGATACACATAACTCAGCCAAACATAGGCGCTGTCGGCGCTGAAATGTGGAAGCGACCCTAGCGAACTCCCTAACATTTGGCCGTCGCTGAGGCGGTAAATGCCGAACCCCGTCGCCACCATCGAATTATCGGGGCTAAACTCCATGTCGAAAACGCCCGAATGCAGCAGTGGGTAGCCTGACGTATCCACGACCTTTTGCCCATCACTCAGCCGATAGACACCCGCTCCGGTGATCGCCGCGTACTGGCTGTCGTCGCTGAATGTCACCCTGCCTGTAATCAGCCGTATTATTTCGATTTCCGTATCTAAGCTGCCATACGTGAACTCGTAGCGCATCGGCTCAATGCCAATGATGCGCTGAAGATCGGACAGGCGATAAACACCGTCACCATCTTC
>JACMMD010000648.1 GCA_014379235.1 Anaerolineae bacterium | reverse complement strand
TGCCGATAAGCTCGGCACTCCGGGCACGGACATGACCTTCTTCGACTGGCCGAACATTGGCAAAGATCGTCGAGGTACGGACAGCATTTCCAACACTCTGTTCCGCGTGAATGGTCGCGCCGCGCTCGATTATTGGGTGGCGCGTTTCGATGAACTCGGCGTCACGCACGAGGACATCAGCGTGTTCGCCGGCCATGACATTCTGCAATTTGAAGACCCCGAAGGTCAGCGCATGACGCTCATCGATGACGAAGGCGCGCCGTTCGAGGGTGAAGTGTGGCTCGAAGCTGGCATACCCGAAGCGGTTGCCATTCGCGGCTTCTACGGCGCTGCCCTGACCACCCCATCACTGGCGAACTTAGGCCCCATTTTGACCAGCGTGCTCAACTGGGAAGAGAAGACGCGCTTCACGAAACCCGACGGCGAAACCATCGCCGTGTTCGCTATGGATGGCGGCGGGCCGGGCAAAGAGGTCTGGGTTACGGAGCAGGCTAACGCGCCGCGTGCCAGTCTCGGCGCAGGCGGGGTGCATCACGTCGCTTTCCGCGTCAAGGACTTGGACGAACAGAAAGAATGGCGTCAGCATTTGACGAGCGCCGGACTCGGCGTTTCACCGTTCATTGACCGCTTCTACTTCAATTCGATTTACTTCCGCGTCTCGAACGGCATTCTGTTCGAGATCGCCACCGACGGACCGGGCTTCGCCGCTGATGAGCCGCTCGAATCGCTAGGTGAAAAACTGGCGCTGCCGCCCTTCCTTGAGCCGCATCGCGCCCAGATCGAAGCGGGTCTCAAGCCGATCCCCGTTCTACATCCATAACAATAAACGTGAAGTGGCAGGTCGGTGACCTGCCCTTTTGCTTTAATCGCGGGAATTCATGCGTTCAAGTTGCAGCCTCAATCGTTCGCGGCTGGTCAAATCAACACGATAGTAAGTTAAGCCGTCGTTCAATTCCCGCTGCCAGAAAAGATCGCAGGCGAGAATGATTTCAAGCCCGCGCCTTTGCAGATCAGTAACCGTTTCTATATGCGGGTCGTTGCTCGTCCGCTGCGCTAATCCATAGGTTGATAGTATTTCGCAGACAACCATTCGTATGACCGTAGGGTTGCCTGCCGAATTGAGAACTCGCTCATGAATATCAAGGCGCTGCGGGTCGGCGATACGACTTAAGCCCCTATGCAAATGCGTAACCATATCAATTACTCCGAACTGCTCTTGGGCGATTTCCTCATCTAGAGGCACAGCGCGAAAACACCAGTCGAGCTTAGGAGCAAGTTCGTCATCAACCTCACCAGACTGCATTGCGATGATGGTCGCAGTCGCCCGACATTCGAGCATCGCATTACCACAATTCATCGAATCGCGTACATAGGCAAATGCCTGTTCGCGTAAACTCTCCGACGGTTGGTAATTGTCATTTATCATGACCTCGATTTGATCGAGCAGCGCCATGCGAACGTCTCGATTGTCCTCATGAGAAGCCATATCCAGCAACCACACCCCGACGAGATTCACATGCCGAATCAGCCGTCCCAAAATCATGACTGCTTCAGCGCGATAATCAGGGTCGGGATGCGACAGAAACGGTTTGACAGTATTCGCGCAGGCGAACATCTCAGAGTAGGCGCGGTTATGTATTGCACCTTCTTTTTGAGGATCATAATCGATTGTATCAGTATGTATTTTTCCAAGAAGTAGCAAAGGAAGGTATTTGTCCTGTTCTTCGTCGCTGGTCAACAAGTAGCATAAGAAGGGTATAGTGGCCGCCGTAACTTCAAAAATAGTCGCTTGATGCGAAATGATGTTCTGCAAGTCCCATAGGGCATATTGTCGAGTTTCCTCATCCTTTGAATACGCAAGCTGCCTGAGCAAATCGGGGACAAGCCTCGCCCATCGTGCGGGAAAGACCTCACCCCATCGTACCTGACTAATCATCGCTTCCAGACTCATATCTTCTTCTTTTGCTACCCAAATACTCTCCGCCTAAAGACCGATACCCCTATCCCCCAACGCGCCACCTCAATTCTAACCACCTGCCGGATTTTCTCGCGTTCGTTCCCTGCTAAAGTGGTGACATGTCTGAACTACACATACATGGAGAGCAGCAATGAGCGCGCTTCGTAATTTGAACAACATCCCTGATCGCGCAGCTAGCAGCAGTGACCTGATGAACGTCCTGTTGAACAAGATCAGTGAAATCGAAATCGACTACACACCAGACATCAAGCTGTTCGTCACCATCAACGACGACAAACCCGCTGAAAGCGATTCAGCCGACTCGCAGCGCTACACGGTCAGCAATGACCTATAGCGACAGCCGCAATTTACCTCGTAAATACCCCTCAAATCCCCTTCTAAAACAAGGCTCAGGTTAAAACCTTGCGCCTCGTTTTTTATTCTAGCAGTTCCCGCAGTTGAACGGCATTCCGCAGCGCTCTGCCGCCATAGTCGTTGTTGAAGTAAATAAACACATCCATCTGTTCCAGTCGTGGCTTGATCTTTTCCGCCCAAGCCTGCATCTCCTCGGCACTGTATTCCGAAGCGTACAGCTTGTCCGGCCCGTGAAATCGCACATACATAAAGCCGCCTGTCACCGCCTCAGCCTGCGCCCACCGGCTCGAATCGTTGACTACGAAGCCGACGCCGAAGCGGTTCAACAGCGCGTAAAACTCGTCATTGAACCACGATTTATGCCGGACTTCTAACGCCTGCCGCGTATCCGTCGGCAGCTTCGCCAGAAACGCCTCTAGCTCCCCTATTGTCGCCTCGTCGTATTTATAGCTCGGCGGCATCTGCCACAGAATCACGCCCAGCTTATCCGTCAGTTCGGTTGTGCCTTCGAGAAAATAGCGCAGGTCTTCGTCCACTTCTTGCAGGCGCTTCGTATGAGTGATAATCTTCGGCCCTTTGAGCGCGAAGCAAAAATCATCCGGCGTGCTGTCTCGCCAGTTGGCGAACACATGCGGCTTGAAGTGTCCGTAAAAGGTCGCGTTGATCTCAACCGTGTTGAAGTGCTGCGCGAAGTAGGCCAGCCACGCTTTTTGCGGTGTGCCTTTGGGATAGAAAATCTCGCGCCAATCTTTGTAATTGAAGCCGGACGTGCCAATATGCAGCTTGCCCATAATCTTAACCTTACCGTAGGGGCGTTTCGTGAAACGCCCTAATCGACAGGAATTTTTGTATAATCAGATATTATATCTCCAAATAAAATATCAGGAAGAATCGCATGAAACGCTTGCTAATGATCGCGCTGCTGCTCGTACTGGCATCCTGTGCCCAGAGCGTCACGCCCGCGCAAACCATCGAGAAATATCTGCAAGCCCGCGTGGCCAGCGATACCACGACCTTGCAGCAGCTCGCCTGCGCCGACTGGGAAGCGCAAGCCGCGCTCGAAGCCGAGTCGTTCCGCTCTGCGAACGGTCAGCTTGAGGATATGGTTTGCCGTGAGACCGGACAAGCCGACGGCTATACTGTCGTCGAGTGCGATGGCCGCCTGCTGACGACTTACGACGGCGAAACCCGCGAACGTGAACTGGGTGCCTATCGCCTACTGCAAGAGGGCGGCGAATGGAAGATGTGCGGCGAAGCGGCCAGCCTGTCCGAAGCGCCCGTAACCGATGCTTCACCTGTACCCGCCGCCGATGCGACTGAAGCCATCGGGCCACAGGGCTAACGGTGATTCGCCGCCTGTTCTCCCGCGAAAACCGGCTGGCATTGGGGCTGTGCCTGCTGGCGATTCTGCTGCTGATCGTCACTGCCGACGCCGCGCCGCAGTGGATTTATCAGGGCTTCTGAAAGTGAACCGCCGTTGACGCTGCTGCACATCGCCGTTTTTGCGCTTGGTTCACTGCTCTA
>JACMMD010000647.1 GCA_014379235.1 Anaerolineae bacterium | reverse complement strand
GGCAGCGTTTGAGCGCGGTGGCGTATCAGCGACGAGATATACAACAGTCCACCGCCAACGGCTAACGCAGCGGCTAGGGTCGGCGTGAGCGAGGTTTGCCCGAACATCAATGCGCGCCCGATGGCCACCAGCGCCGCGCCAACGACGAGCCACCAGCGCCAGCGTCCGAACAACAGCGTCAGCAAGGGCAGGCCGATCATAATCAGCACGAATGTCACTTCGTTGGTGACGGCTGCGGGGTCAACCACGCCGCCTGTCCCGGCGGGAACGCTGGCAGGGTCAATGTTGATGACGATTCCAGCGCTGGCGATATGGCTGTAGAGCGTTCCGATCAGAAACCGCAAGGCTTGTACGAAAAAAACGCCGACCAGTGCGGCTTCTAGTAAGTAGGCATATTGTAGACGTAAGCGCTTCCGCACGATTGCTCCGATTAGTAAGGTTGCAGGAGGCCGCGAAGGCCAGTATCCTGCCCAAAGTTTCGCACAGCCGCTATAATTCCGCAAATTCTAGCAAAGATTGGAGCAAGGCATTGGAACGAGTAGACACCATCTTGACTGGCGGCGTCATCGTGACGATGAACGAGCGCTTCGACGTTTTCCCGGACGGCGCGCTGGCCATACGCGGCGCTCACATTGCTGCCGTGGGCGAAAGCGCGGAAATAGCGGCCCGCTATGAAGCGGATACGGTAGTGAATTGCAGGGGGAATTACGTGCTTCCCGGCCTCATCAACGCCCATACCCATGTCCCGATGACGCTTCTACGCGGCTTGGCCGACGACAAGCGGTTGGACGTGTGGCTGATCGGTTACTGTATGCCAACAGAGCGCGAGTTCGTCAGCCCTGAGTTTTGCCGCTTGGGAACAAGCGTTGCCTGCGCGGAGATGATTCGCAGCGGCATCACGGCCTTTGCCGATATGTATTACTTCGAGGCTGATGTCGCGGCGGCCACCGCTGAGGCTGGTCTGCGTGGCGTTTTGGGTCAAACGGTGTTGAAATTCCCCGCGCCGGATGCTGAAACTTATGAGGACAGCCTCGCCTATGCCCGAAAATTCATCGAGGAATGGCGCGGCCATCCGCTGATTACTCCAGCGGTTGCGCCCCATGCGCCTTACTCCAACACGGCAGATACGCTGAAAAAGTGCGCGGACTTGGCCCGTGAATATGATGTGCCGCTGCTGACACATCTCTCGGAAACCAAGTTCGAGGTCGAAGAAAACGTCAAACAGTACGGCAAAACCGTCATCCCGTGGGTGAAAGATGCGGGGTTGTTCGGCGCGAAAGTGTTGGCGGCGCACTGTGTCCATGTCGATGCTCATGAGATCAGGATGCTGCATAAGAACAACGCAACGGTGGCTCACTGCCCGACGAGTAATCTCAAACTGGCAAGCGGCATCGCGCCAGTGACGCAAATGCTGGCCGAAGGCGTGACGGTTGGCATCGGCACGGACGGGCCCGCCAGCAACAACGACCTCGATATGTTTGAAGAAATTCGGTTAGCGGCGATCCTCGCCAAGACCGCCGCCAGTGATCCGACAGTTGTTCCAGCGCGGCAGGCATTGTTGATGGCCACGCGGCAGGGTGCGGAAGCCCTGTTTTTGGGTGACGTGACGGGCAGCCTCGAAGTTGGCAAATGCGCCGACGTGATCGTGATGGATGCCGAACCGATCCATAATTTCCCGCATTTTAACGTTGATCCTGATGCGGTGTACTCGCGCATTGTTTACGCGGGAAAGAGCACCGATGTTCGCCATGTATGGTGTAACGGGCGCTGGTTGATGCGCGAGCGCGAACTGCTCACGGTCAACGAGAACGCGCTGAAGCTTGCGGCGGCGGAATATGCCCGCGAAGTCAATGCGTTCATGACTGAACGCGAAGGCGATGTGCTGCGGAAACTGCTGGCTATCGGCGGCTTGGAACGCAGCGAGAGCTTCGAAGTGCAGGTGAAGGCTCTCTTGCGTAACCCGTCCTCGATTGAAGACCTGTTAAGCCATCCCGATGTTGAAGTCATCAAGAGCGTACACTATCGCCAGTACGACACCTACTTCCAGTTCAGCGACCCGTCTAAAGGACGTGTACGCTATCGTGAAGACGACCTGATTAACGGCAAGGGCGATGTCGAATCGGTTCGCAGTCGCTTGACGTTCACCATGCCCACCAAAGAGCGCGAGTTCCATACCTCGGTGCTGCTGTCACACTCGCGCTTTATGGCCGACGCAGACCGTCCGCTGCGTTTCTATCAGGAATACTTTCAGCCGACCAGCGTTCATGAACTGCGTAAAGATCGCCAGCGCTGGCACATCAACTACAAAGGTGTGCTGTTCTATATCAACGTGGACAGCGTGATACGCCCCGCGCTGCCCAGTGTTTTCATCGAACTGAAAAGCCGCACATGGTCAGCGTCCGACGCGCAAGAAAAAGCCAACGCCATTCAGGAGATGCTGGCTATCTTGGGCATTGAGCCGATGGATATTGTCGGCGCTGACTATTTAGAGATGGAAGACGCGGTTGGCGGCTGACGCTTCGGCTAAGACTAGATCACGCGATCATTGCCGCCATCGATGGGAATTTGCGCGCCCGTTGTTTTAGCGAACAACGGGCCGCACAACTCCGCCACCAGTTCGGCACAGTCATGGCTGGTGATCGCTACGTGCAAGATGTTGTTGGTTTTGTAGTCATCAACGGACATGCCGTAGTGTTTAGCGCGGGCCTGCAAAATATCTTCCGTCCACAGACCCGTATCGAACACGGCGTTCGGGTTAATCATGTTGACGCGGATGTTGTCCGCACCCCATTCGAGCGCCGCCACACGCCCAAGCTGTGTGAGCGCGGCCTTCGAAGCGGAGTAGGCGGCCACGCCGGGCCCCGGCGCGGGTACGTTCTTCGACGCGATGATGACCACTTTGCCGCCGCGCGGCGCGAGTTTCAGCAGCGGGTGAGCCTCACGCATGATGACAAGATTGGCATCGAGGTTGATCCGCATGATCTTGTCCCATTCGGCCAGCGGCAGCGCTTCGATGCGGCGGCTGGATGGGAAGATGCCCGCGTTCAGTACGAGAATATCCAGCCCACCGAAGGCTTTCACGCCGGACTCGATGGCTTGGATGATTTCCGCTTCGCTCGAAACGTCACACTGTAAACCGATATAATCGGGGCGTTTGAACAGGTCAACGATCTCCGGCACGATGTCCAGCGCGATGACTGCCGCGCCCCTTGCCAGCAGCGATTCAACGCAGGCTTTGCCGATGCCCGATGCCGCTCCTGTTACCAGCGCGATTTCGCCCGTGAAGACTGGCGGTTTGCCACCCGCGCGTAACTTTGCTTGTTCGAGTTCCCAGTATTCCATGTCGAACGCATCACTCACGGGCAGCGAACGATAACCGCCGAGATTGGTCGCTCGTGAAATGATGTCGATGGTGTGCTGGTAAATGTCGTTGGCGATAGCGGCATCTTTGGCTGTTTTTCCTATAGTCACAACCCCAAGTTCAGGATCGAGAAGCAGTCTTGGCGCGGCATCCAACATCGTCAGTTTTTGCTCGGCATTGGGGGAGTGTTCCGCGAAATAGCTTTCATACGCGGTGCTGAAAGCGGCGACATCGCGCCCCAATAGTGGCAGACGCTTGGTGCGAATGATGTGGTCAGGCGTGGCTGTTCCCTGCTGCGAAACCATAGCGATGTCTTGTCGATTTACAAAGGCGAGGCTTTGATCGTCGTCATGTGTGGCGACGATGACTGGAAAGCCCGCAACCTCTGAAATCTCGCGGCGCAGCTCGGCAAGTTCTTGACGCAGCGCACGATTAGTTCGATGAACATTAACGAACGGAACTTGCCATGCACCATACGTTTGTAAATATTCTTCGGCGCGGGTCACAAGGGCGATCATGCGATCATAGGCATCGCGTGCGGTCTCGCCAAATGAGAAGATACCATGATTGAGCAGCACCATACCGAGCGTATTCTCACTCAGCGACGATGGCAGCATCTCGGCGGCTTCTCGCGCCAACTTGAATCCCGGCATGATGTACGGCAGCATGACCACCGTATCACCATAAATCTCACGGATACGCGCTTCGCCGTCGGCAGTATTGGTGACGGTCAAGATAGCGTCAGCGTGAGTATGCAGCACAAATTTATGCGGTATCGCGGCGTGAAGGATTGCTTCGACAGATGGGGCGGGGGCATCGGCGCGGGTCATGCCGAGCTTGAGTTCGTTGGCCATCGCGGTATCGGTCAGTGTGGGAAGCTGCGCCAGCTTCAACAGGTACGCCATTCGCACAGGCGCGAACCCCGCCGCCTGAATCGTCTCCAAATCCCAACCGCTGCCTTTGACATAGAGAATATTTTCGTCTTCGCCAAACAGGTTGCGTTCTTGGATTTTGACGGACGTGTTACCGCCGCCGTGCAGCACTAGTGATTTGTCGCGCCCCAATAAGCGCGAGGCGTAGACACACTGCGCGAGATCACCCCCATATTGGGCGGCCTCTTGTTCGTTCCATAAGTTTTGCATAGCTGAAATTGTCGTCCTAATGGTGGCAAAGCGATGTCGATAAAACGAATGTTTGCTAGACGGTTTCCGGTTCAGGTACGGGTTCGCCTTTATATGCAAGGATGATTTGCTCTCGCAAGATGCTAGCTTGTACGAGAGCATCAACGAGAGGCTTGTCGTTCTGATCAAGTTCTACGACGATTACGTCACCGACTATTCGAGCGATTAAACTGACGCTAGATACACGTTTACCGTCAACACGGGCAATTCCTACAACCGTAAATACTGTCCTATCAGCACTCTGCGTGAGATAAGTTTTACCGTTTAAGGCTTTGCCAGCATATCCGGCAACAACTTCACGTACCTTTTCAGTTAAGGAATCCATTGAATGATCTCCTCTTTAATTGGGTCAAAGATAATCACTGGAATTTTTGCCCGTTAAATAGCTAATTGCCCAATTTTCTCACTCAATATACCCTGATACGAAAGCAGTGTTACAGCTAAATAGAGTGGAGCTTTGATACCCAACGCCTCAATCGCTAATTGGTACAAAAAAAAGTTTCCCACAGGCATTTGCTAACGCTTCTATCTGCGATGATATATCCTCTAATTCTTTCAATTCTACAGAATAACAAACCCCGTAGAAACCTTACTCACTGTTAAATCCACCCATAGATAGCGTTTATCAACGATTAGAGTGACTTGTTCATCAGTAATCAGCCAACCCTCTTTAATGAGGGCACGTTTTACGGTGTCATGATAACGATCTTTGGCAGGCACAAGAGCTACGAGTTCGTTGGCGGCGGGTTATCCAACCGGAAACCATGCCCGCGCACGGTGACGATGTACTGCCAGTCCGGGTCGATCTCCGCCATACGGTCACGCAAGCGGCGAACGAGCGCATCTATAGCTTGTTCGCT
>JACMMD010000646.1 GCA_014379235.1 Anaerolineae bacterium | reverse complement strand
TTGAGATGAACTCTAGGCTGCGGCCCAGTTGAGGACAGCTAATCGAGATGTTCGTAAACGGCGTCTGACCGCGATTGCCATACAACGCCGTGAGATACACCGTTTGCCCGACAGTGGCTACCCGTGTAGCGCTGTAGGCATTGAAGTACAGGCGCGTTTCGGACAGCACTTCGACAGTCTGCGTCGGCGTGACGATGTTGATGGTTTCGCCAGTTACCATATCGGTAGCGTCTAATTCGCAATGCACCTGCGTGATTCCCGGTGAGGCAGCGCGATAATATTGCTCAGTCGTAAACGTGCTATTGGCCGCGATCACAGCCGGACGCTGGCTAATTGATGACGCACTGAGCGATGTTCCCTGCTTGATACATTCGAATCGCGTGGTGCGAATGGGGTTCGGTCCAAGGTTTGAAATGCTAATCGCCAAGCGCGGCGTTCGCCCGATGGTAGCGACGTATTGATCGAATGCGATACTCACGCTGACATCTGCGGCACGAACAGGCCGAAACTGTATTCCGAACAAAAGTGTGAGAGTAAAGATTGCCGCAAAGAAGGTCACTACTGCGGATTTTATTTGAGCGGGCATTTACTTCTCCAAAACTATACAGGATGTCCTGTATATATTCGGAAGTCGTGCCGCGTTTGGATTAAGTGCGGTGTTTGGGGTTTGATGATAAGTTGGGGGCTGCTGCTATAAAAGCAACGACCTGCTCCTTGCGGGCAGGTCGTCGCCTGTTAAGCGTCCACCTTTGCAGGTGTCCGAATTAACGTGAGTTTTAGCTCTCAGGGACGCTCATGCCGTCCCAGTCGGTCTTGCTGACGAACTTTGTCAGGCTACGGCCATCCGAAGTCTTACCGCGCAGGCCATAACGAACCTGCCCGTTGCTCGTCTTGAAGGTTGTCTTAGTGACATCCTTGTCGTCTACAGTAACCTTCTTCTTCAGCTTGACATCATAAAATTCAACGGCCATTGCACCTCTACCTCTCACTATCGTAGATGCGAAGTCGTGGTTATTACTATTGCGTCATGATAAATCGAGTTCGCGGCAAGCGCAAGTGCTCACTAGGGGTTTTTTGCGAGTTTTTAGAAAAGTTGGTCGAAAATTTGTTAGCAAATCGCTTACATTTGATGATTCTGGCTATTTTGCCACCGAAACCCTCCCCGGCATGGCCGCAAGCACGCGCTGGATTTTCAACGCCAGATGCAAAATTAGGCGGTTATCGGCGTCATCTAAATCCAATCCGGTCAATTCGCTGATGCGTTCGAGACGATAAACCAGCGTATTACGATGCACGTCAAGATCGGTAGCGGCCTTCGCCAGATTGCCGTTCGCTTCAAAGAAACCGTTCAATGTACGGATGAGGTCGCCCTGTTTGCGCTCATCATGCTCCAACAGCGGGCCGAGCGCTTCCTCGTTGAAGCGTCGCATATGTTCGAGGTTGCGTTCTTTCAACGCCAGCAGCAGTTGGTACAGTTTGAGGTCGCCGTAGAAGGTCGTGCTTTCGCGGTCTCCAAGCTCGTGCGAAATACTCACCGAGTCCTTAGCTTCACGGTAGGCTTCACGCAGCGCAGACAGCCCCGATGAGGGCCGGCTAATGCCTGCTGCGACCAATCCGCTCGGTGTACGCGCCGCAAGCTGAACCCGCACTTCCTCAATCATTTCGATCAATCGCCGGATACGTCCCGGCTGAGTCGGGTTGTCCAGCGGGTACAGTGCCACGATAACGTCCACATACTGCCCTACAGCGCCCGCAACCTGCCGCCGGGTCATATCATCACGCACGAGCGGCAGCAGCGATTCTAGGGGCAGCGGAGTGCCTGCTTCGGTAGTAGCGCGAAAAACGACCACCATATACGTCGATGAGGTCTCAAAACCGGCCTGCTGCGCCCGTGTGGTCATCAGATCGTCGTCAGCGGGAGTCCCGCTCAACCACATCTGCACCCAGTCGCCGCGCGCCTGTTCAACTGCGAAAGCGATAGCGCGGTTCTTGGCCAGTTCAATCGCGCATACTTCCGCGCCATATGTCAGTACCAGACGGTCAAAATCATCTAGCGGAGTATGGCTATCCACTAGCGACAGATAACCCGCGACTCGCTTCTCGACCTTAAGCACCGTCGTGTAACCGAGCGGGCTTTCGACAATCGCCCCTTCGCCCTGCGGAGCATCGCGCGCGAGCCAGTTCTGGAACGCGCCGTAGGGCATCCGCTGCAACATAGCGCGCCCACTGCCACCATGACGCGGTGTGTTCGGGTAAACCTGTGCCATCAACACGCCTGCGTCATCATGCACAACAATCGGCTTGGTGGTGGCGCGGGCGATAACTTGCAACAGGCTGTTGAAATCGCGGTTCTCGGCGGCGAGCCGTGAAAGCTGGCGCTGAATTTCGAGTGCGCGCTGCGTGACCTGTGCCTGCTGGTTGACGATAAAGGCGTTCACAGCGCGTTCGATGCCGGGTAAGTTGCTGTCGTCGGGCAGTGCCATCAAGCACACGCCTAGTTCAGCGGCTACAGCCGCCGCCATATCGCTGATTTCGCCCTTCGCAGCGACTGCGGTCACGCCGACCTGCGCCAGCCGTCCAACGACTTCTGTGAGCGTCATACGAGTGTCATAGCTTCGCAGCACATCCATCGACACCAGCGCCAGTTCGCCGCCGTAGATATCAGGGAACGCTGGCGGCTGTGCGCGCACCATCACGGCCCAATTGACCGTCGCTTCTTCTGAACCATAAAGCAGCGTCGTGCCCAGTGGCAGCGCGAAACGCAGCAAGGCTTGAATTGTGGCAGTGTTCGTGTTTGTTG
Organism: Anaerolineae bacterium; assembly: GCA_014379235.1. Taxonomy (GTDB): domain Bacteria; phylum Chloroflexota; class Anaerolineae; order Aggregatilineales; family Phototrophicaceae; genus JACMMD01. The sequence continues at coordinate 9,820 of JACMMD010000646.1, read as the reverse complement.
TAGACATATTACCAGTTTCTGATGATATAAAAATCATAGAGCGGCGCATCGGCTCGCACTATGAGCATTGTCACTAACGAACATTCACAACTTTTGTTGACTATTCACAATATACAGGAGAAATGAACAAAAGCGTATCGAGGACGCTGCATGTAGCCAGCGTAGAACGTTGTTGCAGTTAGCTATTTTAACTAGTCAAGGACATGCCTCGTTTGTTCGAGACCTGTCCCTGACGACAAACTCTTATCTAGTTTGACCGAGATTAGCTGTTGACGCGCTGCACACCAACCAACAGCGTTTCGCCGTCGATAGAGGTATCGAGCTTCTTATCGCCGCCCGGATCGGGTTTATACTCGCCGCGATGGAAACCGTTAGCGGGTTCGCCCTGCTCCATCTTATCGGAGAGCGTTTCCTCACGGATGTAGTCAGCGAACGCCTCAATTGCGCGGGCAAGTCTATCGCTGGCGGTGTATTTTAGGACGATATGATCGCTGATGTTGAAATCGGCTTCCTTACGCAGCGTTTGTACACGGCGCACGACTTCACGCGCCAAACCTTCCAGCACCAACTCTTCGGTCAGGTTCGGGTCGATAGCTGCCATGTAGCCGCTGTCTTCCGCCGAAGCGTAGCCCTTTGGCGACTTCAAACGAACCTCGACTTCTTCCGGCGTGACCTCGAACGTCTCCCCGTCCAATTCGAAGACCACGTTCTTGCCACCGCGCAGGGCCGCGCCCCAACGCTGCATATCTTCGCGCTCACCTTCACGCAGCGATTTCTGTACTTTGGCGAAGTCCTTGCCGAACTTCTTGCCAAGCACCTGCGGCAGCGGATTAAGCACGAATTCCGGCTCACCCATCACCGCAACCTCTTTGACGTTGAGTTCGCTGCGGATGAGTTCCGACATATGGCGCACGGCTTCGGCTTCATTCGGATTGCGCGTGACGAACATGGCCCGTGCCAGCGGCTGACGCACACCGATAGCAGTCTTTTTGCCGTTCGACCCCACAACGTTGTTGCGCGCCGATAGTCCGAGGCTCACCAAACGCTGCACCACGCGCATATCTTGAATCAGCAGCGTGTCGATCAGTGTGGCATCGAACTCCGGCCAGCGCGCGAGATGTACACTGTGCGGCGCGGTCTCATCTACTGCCGTCACGAGGTTCGCGTAGAGCGCTTCACTCAGGAACGGCATCGCAGGCGCGATCAGCTTAGACAAAGTGACCAGCACTTCGTACAGCGTCGCATACGCGGCCAGTTTGTCGCCGTCGTTCTCACTCTTCCAGAAACGCCGACGCGATAAACGCACATACCAGTTGCTCAACGACTCCACGAACGCCTGAATCGGACGTGTTGCTCCAACGGCATCATATTCTTCATACGCCTGCGTAACCTGCCGCGTCAGCAGATGAAGCTCGGCCAGCACCCAACGATCCAGCTCATCACGTCCAACGATGAGCGGCGCGGGATTGTCGGCTGTCGGCGGCTTCCAACCATCGAGGTTGGCGTAGGTGATGAAGAAGCTGTAGGTGTTCCACAGCGTCAGCCAGAACTTACTGACTACTTCACCGACGAGTTCAACCGAGAAGCGGCGCGGGTCGCCAGCCGGCCCCGATGTATACAGATACCAGCGGAAAGCATCCGCACCATGCGCGTCCAGAACCATCCACGGGTCAACGATGTTGCCCTTGCTCTTGGACATCTTCTTGCCTTCGCCATCGAGAATGTGTCCGAGGCAGATCACATTCTTATAGGCGACGGATTCGAACAGCATCGAGCTAATCGCGTGTAGACTGTAGAACCAACCGCGAGTCTGGTCAACCGCTTCGCAGATGTAATCCGCCGGGAACTGCGACTGGAACATCTCCTGGTTTTTGTGCGGATAGCCCCACTGCGCCAGCGGCATCGAACCACTGTCGAACCACACGTCGATCAATTCGACCACACGGCGCATCGTGCCGCCCGTGCCTTTGGGGTTCGGGAACGTGATTTCGTCCACATACGGACGGTGTAAATCCAACTCGGTCAAGTCGCGTCCGGTAAGCTGGCTCAGTTCAGCCACGCTGCCGATACACATCTGCTCGCCATTTTGATCATCCACCCAGACGGGCAGCGGCGTTCCCCAGAAGCGTTCGCGTCCGAGCGCCCAGTCTTTCAGGTCATCGAGCCAGTTGCCGAAACGCCCGTCTTTGACGTGTTCGGGAACCCAGTTGATCGTCTGGTTGAGCGCGATCATCTTGTCGCGGTATTCCGTCGTGCGGATGAACCACGTATCCCGCGCAAAGTACATCAGCGGTGTACTACAGCGCCAGCAAAATGGATAGCTGTGTTCGTAGTCGGCACGTCGATACATCAACCCGCGTTCGCGCAAGTTGCGGATGATCTCTTTATCGGCATCCTTGAACCACATGCCGCGAAAGTTGGTTACAGCATCGACAAAGTGTCCTGATGGTGACACGGTTTGCAGCACGGGCAAGTTGTACTTGCGCCCGACTTCCATGTCGTCCTGACCGTAAGCAGGAGCCATATGCACGATGCCCGTACCATCTTCGGTGCTGACGAAATCGCCAGCCACCACGTAGGCATAGTCCTGCTCGACAGGCAGGAAGGTGAACAGCGGATTATAATGCTGGCCAACCAGCGCCTTACCCTTCATACGCTTGACGACCTTGTACTCGTCAGGGTTAACCAGCGCCTTTTCCAGCAGCGAAGCCGCGAGAATTAACTGCTCCGTGCCTTCACCGTCCGGCGAAGGGCCTTCGACCTGCACGTAGTCGATGTTATCGCCAACGGCCAGCGCCACGTTTCCGGGCAGCGTCCACGGCGTCGTCGTCCATGCCAGCAGATACACACCCGGTTTATCCCGCAGTGGGAAACGCACGAATACGCTAGGGTCTTTCACGTCCTTATAGCCCAGCGAAACTTCGTGACTGCTCAATGGTGTACCGCAGCGCGGGCAGTACGGTACAACCTTCAAGCCTTCGTACAGCAGCTTTTTGTCCCACAACTGCTTGAGAATCCACCACACGCTCTCGATGTATTCGTTGGTGAAAGTGATATACGCATCATCCAGATCGACCCAATACGCGGTGCGCTCGGTCAGTTTTTCCCAATCGGCGGTGTAGCGCAAAACGCTGGCGCGACACTTCTCGTTGAACGCCGCGATGCCGTATTCCTCGATCTCGTGCTTGTGCCGGATGCCGAGTTCTTTCTCGACCTCGATTTCGACGGGCAGACCATGCGTATCCCAACCGCTCTTACGCAGGCAGTAGAAGCCCTGCATAGTCTTATAGCGCGGGAACATATCCTTGAATGCCCGCGCCAGAACATGATGGCTGCCGGGACGGCCATTAGCCGTCGGCGGCCCCTCGTAAAAGACGTAGGTTTGTGCGCCCTCGCGCTCTTCCATCGTGCGCTTGAGGGTACGGTTTGCGCGCCAGAAATCAAGCTGGTCACGCTCTAGCTTCTGGATGTCAACCTTTGGATTGACAGGCTTGAACATCTTATTCTCCGTTGTTGAATATCGTCGCGGAATGCTGCTGTTGGTGTAGGGGCGACATATGTGTCGCCCTACGGAAATACGTTTATTGACTATCTGTTTCTGGTGCTTCTTCGATGCGTCGTAACGTGCGGCTTTCGCCATTGCTGCAAGGCGCTCCCGGCTCTGGTGTCGTTGGCCCGATCTCATACACCGCAAGGAAATCCAGCAGTCGCGGATCAGCGGCGCGTTCCAGCTGCAACTGATAGGCCCATGCCGTCACTACAACCGGGCTGGGCAAATCGGGATACGGACTGAGCAGTCGGAATTCACCCTGCCGTGCGATCTCCTGCAAAAGCTGAACCTGATCGAGCGGCAAATTAGGTTGGTACGTTATCCATACGGTGCCATGTTCCATCGAGTGTACCGCATGTTCGTTCATGACTGGCTCGGTGTAGATGGCGCATGTCTGCCAGATCGGGTTATGTTCCCCGCCAACGGGCGGCATCTGCGGATAGTCTACCGCAGTGGTGACGTGCAGGTTCGATAGGCCCGGATAGTACACTACGCCGTCGATCAGTTCGGCCTCAGGGATCACCGGAATATCCTCGTGCGACGCTGATCCCATGCAGGAGCTTTCACCGCCGCAGAACTCAGCCATATCGCCGTCGTCGGTTGTATCCACACCCGCATCTGCCGCGCCAAAACCCGCCGAATGATGCCCGGTTGTATCAGCGCTAATGACGCCGCCGAGCAGCGAATTCATCTCGCTCGGCAGCAAATCACCCTCCGTGAGTATCAAGTAACCATCACTGTAAACATCACTGCTCTGGCTACCGACCCAGATTGCATAAGGGCCTGCGGTCATCATGTCGATTTCGACAGTCGGATTCACGCCATCGAAGTCGTTATTACACAGAAACTGTCCATTCGGGTCACGCACAATCAGTGTTGTGTCGCCTTCGCTGGTGAAGAAGATACGCAGGCTGGCCGGCGCTTCTACCCAGTCGAGCCGAAAATCCGGCAGCGACAAAACATAACCGCCGCACTCAGGATTATCGAGATTTAATGCGCTCACATCCACATCGCCGCCGCTCTGCATGGACACTATATAGGGGTCAAGCGTAAACCCCGCGTCCAACAAAACCGAGCCGTAGAGAGGTTCAGCATCGACATCCAGCGTCTCTTGAGCGAATGCAGCCGATAAGCCGCAAATCAGCAGAATGGCGCAAATCATCGGAATCCGAAAAAAGCCTTTCCGATGAAGGCCAGCAATTACCAGAGGAGTGGGCACTTGCCCGCGCATGAAGCACCTCCTACGCCAATCTATGACGGCGCATTTTCGTATTAAAGGGCGCGTTAATTATCGGTGAAAAGCGTGGTTTTCGGTAGCCCAAATCTCAGGGGGCAGCCGGCGTAGATGTCGCACTCATACCGCCCCACAAAATTTCGCGGCTGAGGTTGACGTGGGTTTGTCCGTCAGTCAAATAGCGAGTTGCAATCGTGGCATTCCAGCGCATGACGAACAGCGAGAAATCCATAGTGCCCGTACACTGCCCCACATTCTGGCCGGGGGCATCCGCCTCAAAGGATGTGGTATCCTCTTCATTCAAACACCAAAATGGCGAGACACGGCATGTCCCGCCGTTAGCTTCATAAAAGCGCACGACATCACAGGCATTTGCCTCTGTACCATACACCCACGTATCGACACCGTAAGCGCTACTGCTATAGTCAAGCTGCGTCATTCCTTCAGGGAGCGGCGGCATGGGTGGCACGACGATATTGTACAGAACGCCGATCACCTGTGTACCGATATACAACGACAGCACCAGCGCTATCGCCACCAACCCCAAAACGAGCAGCGAGGGCCCTTCCCGACGTTGACGCGGCGCAGTCTGCTGGCTCTCTATCGGCGTTGCCGGGATGGTGGCGGGTTCGCCTGATACAGAGTCCGCGTCAAGCGCGGGTTCACTAGGGCTGCCAGATTTGCTCATATTGAACCACAGCCATCCCCTCCGTATTCTTGGCGGGATCATCGTTCTGCAAACCCGGTTGAATGTATACCGTTGTTTGCTGCGAACTGTTAAATCCGAAACGCCCGAACACGCACACAAATTGGAAAGGCACGACTTCGTTGCTGGTCAACGAATCATCGAACACACCTTCCGCCGGAATACGCACACAGCGTTCACGATCAGGGTTATTGATATTCTGGGCGTAGTGTTCGTCGAGCTTTTCCTGATAATAACTGGCGACTTCCGCCGGGTCTACGCCGGGAACTTGAAAATAGATGTTACGCTGTGTCGGGCTAACGCTCTGCGGCAGCCCCCACGGAACCGCGCTTGGGTAAGCGGCGATATCGAGCGGGGTTTTGTACGATGCTTGATCGACAAAAAAGGCTCCCACTCCCAACACAATCGCCAAAATGCCGACAATCGCCACAATTGTGCCAATACGGATGATCGACATTAATCTAACTCCTCGATGAGTGTTTCTAAGTGCTGAATATCTTCGACCAACGCCTGACCATAACGAGTGTGCCCGAAGCGTTCGGCGCTTGCGCGCCAATAAGGCAACCCCGACTGTAATATGTCACGCGGCGGGAGCGGCCCGCCATCCAACTGGTTCAAAATGTAGTCAATCATGAGTACCCGGTAGCCTTCTTGCGCTAGGGGTTTTGCCCGTGTCAGCCATTCTCGCGCTGCATCATCATTGTGCTGGCGGAAATAGGCTTCCCCTATATCGTAAGCCGCAACGGGTGGCGCGCCAAGAGCCAACGCCTGTTCCATTGCCTGCGCTGCTTCGGCGTAGCGTCCCTGTGCCAGTAGTGTACGTCCAAATCCATATAAAGGAAAATGTTCACGGCGGATGTTAAGAGCTTCGTACAAAACGGTTTCACTCTCATCCAAACGCCCCAATTGGCGGTAGGTATTGCCCAACAGCGTGAGCGAACGCGCATCCGCTTTCCCCTCAGCGCGCAGCGTTTCCAGAAGGTCACTCGCCGCCCCGAAATCACCGTTGATGAAATGGCGCTGCGCCTGTGTAAACGGCGTCACCAACCCCCGATTGCCCCACAGAATAATCAACTGCGTGGCCAGCAGCAGCCCCGCCCCACCGATCAATGCTGGCTGACGCACATCAGCCGGCCCCAACACTGCCGCTAACACGACTGCCACCAACAGCAGCAGTGCCAATATCAACGCCGCCTGTGAAGGGCGATCCCACACGCGGAACTGCCGGATCAGGCTAGACAACAGGCGCAGGATTGTCATCGATCTTAACCCAGATTGCCCGCGTCAGCATCGGCTAACGCCTGCTCAATCGCCGCGATTTCATAACGCAAAGCCTGACCGTAAGCCGTGCCTTCCAACGCTTTGAGTCCCGTTTTCCATGCTGCCAGACCATCGCGGGCACTCATCATTTTGGCTGTCGCCCGCATCGCCTGATCGGTGTCGCCCGCCGCCTGATACGCCTGTGCCAGATGATAATACACACGCACACCATACATCGCTGGCATCGCATGAGTCGCCGCCTGCTTGAACGATTCAACCGCCGACGCGCTTTCTCCGGCGATGTACTGCGTGAAGCCAAGTTCAGCACGAATCACTGGCTGCTCTGGCGCGAGTTCCGCTGCCTGCATCAACGCCCGCGCCGCCTCGTCATAGGTCGCTTGCAAGCGATAGCCGTTCGCCAGCGTGACATACGAATCGGGATCATTGGGATACAAACGCACCGCACGATCAGCCGTCGCCTGTGCCTTCGCCAACTGCCCCGTATAAGCGTAAGCGCTGGTCAACAGCATCAGCACGTCGGACGTTTCTTTGCCTTCGTGAATCGAGCGTTCGAGCAAGGGAATCGCATCACGGAAACGGAAGCGCTCGATCAAGCGGTAAGCATCGCCATAGCCTGAACCTTGCTGTCGTGACTGCCGCACCAGCAGTCCACCGATCACCGTGCAGCCCGCCAAAAACATAAACGCGGCTACGGCTAACCCGCCTAACGCCACTAGTACGGCAGGCGATAACGCTCCGTCGGCGGGGTTAGTGGTGTTAAACGGGTCGGGTCGGTTGCTGACGAATTCAATCGCAATGCCGGCGATGAAAACCACAAATCCAGCAAACGCCAGCACAACGGCGATATAAGCGGTGACAATCGCTGCGCGGCTCATGAGTCGATCACCCTTGTGCCAGCGCTTCCAAACCCAACTCACCACTCACCAAACGCTGCGCTTCTTCAACATCCGCGCCCAGAGCAGCCCGCAAAGCCGACGCCTGTTCGCTTTGTAGGAGCGTTTGCCATTCGCTGAGACCGTCACGATTGCGCTTCAATTCTTCAAGCTGTGCGCTGGCCGCTTCTTTCTCAGCGAGGCGCGTATAGGCGCGTATCAAGTACAGGTGAATGAGCAAGCGGTGACGCACATCTGGTACGCCCAATTCCAGCGCCCACTGAAGATGTTCGATCACATCCTTCGATTGTGTCGCCAAGCGATCTTCGATCATGCCGAGGTTATAAGCCGCCACCCAGTCATCCGGCGCGAGGCCGTAGGCACGTTCCGCCGCCCGTTCCGCGTCCTCGTAGCGGTTCATTTGCAAGAGAACTTCGGCCAACCCATTATAGGCCACCGCCGAGTCCGAAGTAATCTCAGCCATGCGCTGATAATCGCGCCGTGCGCGGTCTAGTTTGCCCCACAGCCGCAGCAGTTCGGCGCGGAAACGATAGTGCGCGGAGTTATTCGGCTCTCGCTGAATAAGTCCGTCCATCACCGTGACCGCTTCTTCGTATTCGCTGCGGCGCAGATGCTTAACGGCCTGCTGGTACTCCATGCGAACTTTGCTGCGGAACAGGAATAGCCCCGCGATAATCCAGCCAATCGCGCCACCTGCCAACGGCAGCAACAAATGAGGCAGCACCGTCAGTCCGAGCGCCAGCAAACCTATCGACGGGGCAATGATCGCCAACCAGCGCAGACGTTCTTCACGTGGTAGTCGGCTGCCGATAATCAGCGCCGCGCCGATCAGAAAGCCTATGGCGAGTAAGGTTTGCACGGCGCGCACCCACTCGTATTGATCGACAAAACCATTGAGAACAAGGCTCAGGATGCCCGTCCCTGCCAGCAGCAGAAACAAAGCGCGCAACCGCGCCGGGCCGATAAAAACACGAATCTGATTGATAATGCTCATCGCTTGATTGGCTCAGGTCTACGCGAGTATTGGTTGAGTATGCGCGTTGAATGTCCCCACAACATCTCACAGCGCAAAGGCACATCGTATTCATCTAACCATATTATATTCTGTGGGCCCGTTTGTGTCTCTGCTTCAAATCGTGGAACTGCTGGATTCTGCCACTCGTAACGCCGCGCCGAAACTGGACGACCACCGAAGATCAGCGTTTCGCGTGTAGGAATGCCGTTCAACACGATCTCGCCCAGTGATGGCGGAAACAGATCGAACGAGGGCGGCTGAAAATGCAGCGGCGACGATACCACTGTCACGGCGGACAAACGCTTGAGGGACATGAGCGTGGATGCTTCGGCAATACCCATCCCCGCGAAAATTGTGCCGTTCGGTTCGACCACGTATTCCGGCGGCAGTGGGAAATGTTCCTGCTGGCGCGGCTGCTCGTTCACTGTGCGCCCTATCAAAACGCTATCAGCGTCACCGTCGGCCTCGATCTGGTAACTCGCACGAATGACTTGCGCCGTATCTTTGGCCGCGCCGTAACCCACCATATCGAAGCGTTCGATACGCCCGCCTTCAGCCGATGGTGAACGCCACGCCTCGACCAAAATGCTGCGCCCATCGCCGGCCCGCCCATCCACATCGACGCGGATAAGCTGCGCGCCATCGGGCTGCTCGTGGATGTTCCAATGCTCCACTGCTCCTGTATCGCGCATGTGCTTATCCAAGCGCGTGTAAATGCCGCTGGCGACGAACTTTTCATGATGGGCGACGCGGTGTAAGCGACGCATAAAGGCTACTCCGCCGTTTCGTTCAGCTCCACGTAGACGCGCTTGTTGATACCGCCCTTACTTTTGTAATCCGTGATGCGTATCGGGCCGACTTCACGAGTATTGGCAACGTGTGTGCCGCCGTCCGCCTGCAAATCCAAGCCGACGATTTCGACGGTTCGCACTTCGGGAATACCTTCGGGCAGCAAATTGATCTTGGTGCGAATCAGGTCAGGGATAGCGAAGGCTTCATCTCGCGGTAGAATCTTCACGCGCAAATCATGACCCTGCGCCATTTCCGCGTTGATGGTTGCTTCGATTTCGCGCACGAGGTCGTTCTGTAGGCGCGCGAACTCGAAATCCATGCGCCCCGAAAGCGGTTCCATGTTGCCACC
>JACMMD010000645.1 GCA_014379235.1 Anaerolineae bacterium | reverse complement strand
TCCGCTATACTGGAATGGTGTTTACCTGTTCATATGAACCCGTGCTGTGTTCGTGTGAAGGCGCTGAATAAGAACCGAGACAATTTATGGGTCAGGAATATCGTAGCGAAGCCCTTGAGCGGACTCTGAGAACGCTGCATACCGTCGTCGACGGCGTGAAAGCCTCGGTCATCGTCAACATCGATGGACTGCTGGTTGCCGCGTTCCCGCCGGGGGATGAAGAAAACCCACATGAGAACCCCACGAGCAGCCCACAGGTCGCGGCCATGTCGGCCACGTTGATCGGGTTGGCGGAGCGCACGTTGGGCCGTTTGGCTCAGGGTGAGTTAGAGCGCCTGATGATGGAAGGCGAAGTCGGGGTGATGGTGGTTTATCCGGCTGGACGCGCATCGCTGGCGGTGTTGGTGGATAAGAAAGCGCGGCTGGCGCATGTGTTGTTCGCCGCGAAAAAGGCCGCCGCCGAAGTACAAGAGATTTTAGGCAACTAAAACCTGTTACACGAATAACCTCATAAAACTCGCATCTTGAACCCGCTTTGCGTTCGAGCGGGACGGCAGCGTTTAGCTGCCTGTTTTCCGGCTGTTAGCCCGTAGGCGGCGTGGAGTCCTCGACGCGCCTGTTTCCGTCCTTACTATGCAACAACTCATAGACAAACTGTAAATTCTGATATATTATTATTGAATAACAAATCGTAACCGTTTTGGTGAAGGCCATCATGTTCAAAAATTGGCGTAACTCTGGCAAAGAAGAAAGCAATTTTGATGTGTTCGTTGTGAGCGATGATGCCAGCATTCTATCCCTCATTCAGGAGATGCTCACTCCTGAAGGCTGCATCGTACATTCAGCCGCAAACCCTCAGGAAGCGATACAGATGCTCGACGGCATGGAACTTCCAGATGTGCTGATCGGTGACTTTCGCAATCCGGCAGTTGACGGTAAAGCTTATCTAGACATAGCGCGCACTCGCTTTGGCAAGTCAACACTGCCGCCGGTATTGTTTTTGATGGACACCGCTGACGATGAATCCGCGGCCCATGCTCTGCATGTTGATGATGTATTGTCGAAACCGTTTGACGGCCCCGCGCTGCTGGCATGCATCAGCGAACTTGTCAAAGCCAGCAGTTCTCCGAAACCCTAGCTGAGGCTCTTCGGAACGCCCAAGTCATCGCGCCACCTCTCATTATGCACTTGGCCAATAAGCGCACAATGAACACTCATCTATCCAGCAGGTAATTGGTGTACAACCGAGCGCTTATTGCCGGGCCCTCACTCAAGCTGATGGGCCCGATTTGTATTGAGCCAGAATTATCCAACCAAGAGGCACATATCGATGTCGAATACACAGATTTTCAGGGGTACGCTGGTTTTCCTGTTGGCATTGGGACTTGCCTACATTCTCGTTTTGACGAGGGGTGTTTGGGTTGGACTGCTGATTGCGATACTGGTCGCTTCGGCGGTGCGGCCTGCTATTCTACGCTTAATCCGTTGGGGTGTCCCGGCAGGAATGGCAGTGATTCTGGTCTATTTAGGTATCGCCCTCGTGACTATTCTCGTGCTGGTGATTATCTTGCCACCAGTGGTGAATCAGTTTGTCGGCTACATCCAGAACGATAATCTTCTGGCAAACCGGATCATCGCCGCCCAGTCGTGGTTTCAGCGTACCGCGAGTCAGTTTATGGGCACGGACTTTCAAACGGGCATCACACCTGACGACATCCGTACCGCCGTATCAGACCTCGTTGAAACCGTTCGTATCACTGCTCCAAGCCTGATTGGTGAAGTGACTTCGTTTCTAGGTGACTTCATACTGATGATTGTGATGGGTATTTACTGGTTCACGTCGCGTGAACGAGCGGTATTGTTTATCAGCAGCCTCGTCCCTTTGAGCCGTAGGGCGCTTGTCGGCGTGATGATGGATGAGATCGAGATGGGGCTGGGCGCTTATGTGCGGGGCATCGTTTTCGTGTCAGTCATCATGGGTTTCTTGTGCTTCGTGACGCTGACGATTCTGCGTGTACCGGGCGCGGCGACGCTTAGTTTTTTCTACGCGGTAGCAACAGCTATTCCGATTATTGGCGGGTTTGTGGGAGTCGCGCTGGCGACTTTTCTCGCGCTGCTCACATCGCCGCTCAACGCCGTGATTGTGTTGGTCGTAACTGCGCTGCTGCAACAGGTGGAGAACTACTGGCTGACACCCCGTGCGATGTCAAAGGCTACTGACTTTGATCCGCTGCTAGTGATCTTGTTCGTGGCTGCGGGTTTTACGCTTGGCGGGATTATGGGTTCACTGATTGCCTTACCGCTCGCGGGTTCGGTGTCGGTGATCGTCAAGTATTTGATTTTAGAGCCGCGCAAAGCGCAAACGACTTCAACGAGAGTTGATGGGGGCATCTTGCTGAAATCTACGCCGAACAGCGATAGCCCATAAGCGGCCACCCATCAATCACAGGTTGGCGCTCAATTAGGGCGTTCGCTGTTCCTGAAAGAACAGGCGCATGACCATTTGACCGCAGCGAATTTCGTCGCCATGCTTTACTTGATAAGGGTGATGTGCGTTCAAGCGCATCCCGTTCAGAAACGTCCCATTACAGCTGCCGAGGTCGCGCACGTCGAGGCGGCTTTCGTGAAGCGCAAGCGCCGCATGGTGACGG
>JACMMD010000644.1 GCA_014379235.1 Anaerolineae bacterium | reverse complement strand
GGCGAAACTTGCGCCCCACCGATAGTATACCCCTTTAGTCCGGCGGATTCGATAAGGCGTCCGGCGAAATCACCCACCGGATTTTTGAAGATGCTGCCAAGACTGGCTCCCGGCGGCTGCGTCTGCTTGCGATAAGCGATGTTTTTCTGCATCCGTTCGGCGATATTGGCGGGGTCATCCGGCTTGAGGTCAAGCGTTACGTTCAGCACCAGAAAACGACGGTCTGCGCGCTGCTTGAGGCTGGATGTACGGTAATCATAAGCGAGTTCTTGCGCGGACATGCTGTACTCGCCCCGCGCAGGATCAAACATTTCAATTGAACGTACAACAGCAGCCATGTCGCCGCCATGCGCGCCAGCATTATTCACTACAGCGCCGCCCACAGTACCCGGCACGCTCACAGCCCACTCGCAGCCCGTTACGCCAAGAGACTCGCACTTGCGTGCCAATACAGTCAAGCTCGTTCCGCTCGACGCATGAACGTGCTGACCATCGAAGTCAATTTCGCTAACGTGATTGACGACCACCAGCCCGCGAAAACCTGCGTCAGAAGCTAACACATTCGCGCCGCCACCAAGAATACGTACAGGTATTTCGTTATCCCATGCCGCGCTGACAGCAGCTTTCAATTCGGCCTCAGTTTTGGCAACGACAAGGTAATCCGCCGGGCCACCGATTCGCGCCGCTGTGTACTTAAGTAATCGTTCGTCGAGCTTTAGCCGTTCGCCAAAGATACTATTCAGCGTCGTTAGCATCGCGCTTGCTCTGTTCTTCGCGCAGTTTTTCCATGAAGGCCGGCGGACTCATGCGCGTTTTTTCACGCGGGTCAATGCCGTCATCGCCCGTGTCTTCAACCTGAACCTGCGGAGCATCGGTGGTTTCTTCGGTTTCGGCAGTCGCTTCGACACTGACCGCTTTCGATTCACGGGTGTCGAGTGTCGATTGGCGCTGCTGGCGGCGCTTGAGAAATTCGACACCGATGATCGGCGCATCGCCCGCGCTCATAATGATAATCACCGCAGGCCCTTGCACCTGAGCCTCCAGCAAATTAACCGCATCCAACAGTTTGGGCGTATGGTGTGCATCAGGATGCGCCAGCGCCGCAACCACGCCCGCGCTGTTGACGCCGGAAATCGGCATTTCTCTCGCCGCGAAAATATCGGTAATCAAAACGTGATCGGCATAAGCCGGGTCGAACGCAGATAGATAACGCTCGAATAAGCGCTGAGTCCGGCTGTACGTGTGCGGCTGCCACACCGCCCACACCTCATGTTGAGGGAAGCGCGAGCGAACGGCCTTGAGCGTGGCTTCAATGGCCGTCGGATGATGCGCGTAATCGTCAATGACCACCACGCCGTCCGTTTCGCCGCGAACCTCAAAGCGGCGGCCTGTGCCCTGAAACGTCTTGAGCGCACGCGCCGCCTCGTTGAAGGGGACACTCTGGCTGTGAGCCGCGATCAGCGCCGCCAGCCCATTCAGCACGTTATGGTCACCGGGAAGAGCAAGCTGTACCGTCCCCATCTGGCGGCCATCGTGGATCACATCGAACGTGTTGAAGCCGCCAGAATCGACGCGCACGTTGATGGCTTGCCACGTCGCCAATTGATTCTCGATGCCATAGGTCGCCACAGGCAGCCGCGCCACCAGCCGATTTCTGCCGAAGATGGCCGCCGTCGGATCATCGACGCACACGATCAACAGGCCGTTTTGCGGCAGCAAACCGACGAAGCGCGAGAAAGCGTCGATCATACTGTTCGGTGTCGGGAAAAAGTCGGGATGATCGTATTCGACGTTGGTCACAACCTCGACCTGTGGCCGTAGGCCGAGAAACATATTGTCGTATTCGTCGGCCTCGATGACGAAGGCATCACCCGTGCCGATGCTGGCGT
>JACMMD010000643.1 GCA_014379235.1 Anaerolineae bacterium | reverse complement strand
TGACCGCATTTGACGCGATTGTTAAAGGGTGTTAGCATTTATAACAGTCGCGCAAACGATTTTCTCCGCATAAAGCGGCGCGAATCAAAGGGAGCGCGCAGCCTTTACCCCGATGGGCAATTGACCCTCTACGGCAGGACGAACAGATGGCAACGATTCATGATGTGGCGCATCGGGCGGGGGTATCTACCTCGACGGTTTCCCACGTCATCAACGATACGCGCTTCGTGAGCGACGAAACACGCACCCGTGTGTTACAGGCCATCAACGAGTTGAGCTACCAACCGAACCGCGTGGCCCGCAGCTTACGGGCGCGGCGAACGCACACGCTCGGTGTGCTGCTGCCCAACAGCGCCAATCCATTTTTCGCTGATATGCTGCTGGGTGTCGAGGCGGTGGCCTACGATCACGGTTACAGCGTCATCTTCGGCAACGCGATAGAAGACCCTCAGCGTGAACTGTCTTACCTTGAAGTGCTGCTGGCCACGCAGGTCGATGGTATTCTGCTGATTTCGACGGGTATCTTCAACGAAGCGTTGAAGACGGTATCCGCCAGAGATGTGCCCGTTGTGCTGGTTGATCGCTCAACCGAACAGCTTGGCGTGGACAGCGTTCTCACCGATAACGCTTATGGCGGCGCGCTGGCGACCCAGCATCTTTTATCGCTGGGGCACAGACGAATCGGCTGTATCACCGGGCCGCCGGAACTCATCCCGATGGCCTTTCGCATTGACGGTTATCGGCGGGCGATGGCCGAAGCCGGAGTAGAAGTCGATGAAACGCTGATCGTCAACGGCGATTTCCAGCACGAGAGCGGTTACAACGGCTGTCGCAAACTGTTGAGCCACCCTGAGCCGCCGACAGCCATTTTCGTGTTTAACGATCTGATGGCGGTTGGGGCGTTGTGCGCGCTGCACGAGGCCGGCCTGCGTGTGCCGGAGGATGTGTCGGTGATTGGCTACGATAATGTGCCGCTGGCATCGTACACTGTCCCACGCTTGACCACCATTGGCCAGCCAAGCCAGATGATGGGGCGCATGGCGACGGAGATGCTCGTCAGCCGTGTGAAAAACCCCGATCTGCCGCCGCGCCATCAACTGCTGGATGTGACACTGATCGAGCGAGCGTCATGCGGGCCGCTCCACAACCGCGATTAATCTTCTGGCGGCACGAAGCGCGGGAAATGAATCTTCCCATCGCGTTCATTCATCGAGAACCAGACCCAATGGGCCATCAACGAGCGGTCAAAGTACGGCGCTCCGAGCGTGGTGTTGAGTTCAGCCATTTTTTCGGCGTTCTCGCCAATTTCGGTGTGCAGGCTGTGATCGGCGGAATGCAGCGTGAGACGGTTTCTCGACGTGAAATCGACAATCGAGACGACCTGCTCGACTGCCGAGTTGAGTGTCCCCAGCCACAGGCGCGTTTCGCCGCTGTTGCCGCCGCGCCAGATGCCTTTGCCAGCATAATCCGCGACGGTTTCTGGCAGATAGCGGTTATCCGACATATCGTGCATGAGAATTTGGTGCTGGCGTGGTTGCAAGATGGGCAGGATGCTGCCAAGAATACACTCGGCCACGTCGAAGCCGTGCGCGTCCCAGAACAACAGCACCCGCTGATCGTTCCCGATGATCTCCGGGTAATCCATGCGGAGAATATCGCCCAGTAAGGTTGTGAGGGGGCGCTCCCAGCCGGGCTGCACGACCTCGTGAATGCGCGGCAGCACTTCATTTTGCCAGACATCGGTGTTGCAGATGCTCACCACGCGGCAGCCGGGAATGTGGTTCGCGGCTTCGGTATAGACCGCCGTCGAATTGCCATAACCGCGCCCAAGCTCAAGGATGAGCGTCGGGCGAAATTCCAGCGTGAAACTGAAAAGCTGCGTCCACTGGTACAACGTCAAATCGTTCGCCCAGTTGACCGCTTGAGAAAGAACGTCCAGTCGGTCTCGAAGCGGGGCGGTATTGTGCCGCTGATTCCATAATGCCGATGCCGCCGAAATACTCGTATGATTCGCTTCCACTGGTGCTCCTAGCTGTTCTGATGCAGAGACGGGCGACCCAGAAATTAAGTTCGCGTCAGATAATGTTGAGCCGGGTCGCCCCTACGCGAATTCAATTTGCTTTCGAGACTTCACAAAAAAGCGGCCCGTGACGCTGGCATCACAGACGCTGGCGTCTCCGACACTTTCACGAACCGCTTCACGTCATTAATTGGGCTAATTATACACTGCCGTAGGTTTCGACAAACTCGCTGAACGCTTCCGGCGATCTTTCAATCGCGGCTCTGAGGTGTTCAACTTCTTCATCGGTAGCGAAAAAGGTGAATTGGACGGTATGCGGTTTGCGCTCCGGCACGGGTGGCGGCGCGGGTTCGGGTGCTGGTGCGGCTTCTCTCGCGTCAACAGGTGCAGCGGTAGTCGTGGTCGCTGTCGCGCTGGTTGAAGTCGTGGTCGGCGCTGCGGCAGGTGAGTCGGGCGGTGTGGGCGCGTTCTCTAAGCGGAAGCTCACCACGTCCTCGCGTATCCAACCGCGCCATGTCGGTGTACGAACCGCAATCCACTTGTTCGGCGTACCGTCCAGATCGGCGGTGCGAGCGTCCGGCGCGATTTCAAGCGGACTCTCGGCTTTGAGAATGCGCCCGACTTCGGCGGCTCTGGTGCTTGGCTGTTCGCGCACACGGCTGAACTCGTAAGGACTGCTGACCATGGCGCTGCGCCAGCCCGTTGTTGGCAGCGCGACGGTGGCTGGCGTACTCACGGGTGTGGTTGCTGATGGCGGGGTCGGGGCGGATGGCGCGGCTGGTGCGCCGCCGCTAATCACACCGGACATCATTTCGATACGTTGAACCGTGAACTTGTAGATGTAATCCCACGCTGTACCGCGTCCGCTAAAGC
>JACMMD010000642.1 GCA_014379235.1 Anaerolineae bacterium | reverse complement strand
GTCTCTACCAGTTCCGGCGCAGGGTTCGGCGGTGGCAGCGTCGGCACTTCGACAGTGGCGGTTGGCGCAGCTACCGTTGGTTCGACTACCTGCGGAGCGGTGGTCGGCTCAATAGTCGGTTCGGGAGTCGGTGTCGGCGCGGTTTTATCCAGCGCTTGTATGGCGGCAAAGACCGGACGCTGGCTGCCATCGGTGGCGAGCAAGCTGCTGTAGCAGCCTTCCGGGCCATCCAACTGAACGCCGCAACCATTCAGATTATAGAGGAACATCGGCCCGATGTAGCCACCTTCGCGCCCAAGCTCAAAGCCGCGTGGGTCGTAGATTGCCTGTTCACCGAGGCTGGTATAAGTCACAAAAACGTTGATGGACGAAGGCGCGGCGGTATCCTCGCTGGTGCCCCAACCGAACTTCGTGACCCAGATGGCCGTGCCAGCGTCGTTGTTATCGACCTGAATAGCGCGATAATCGGTCAGGTTTTCGAGGAAGTAGAACGAGCGATCTTCGTAGTGCGTTGTTACACCGACAGGTTGTTCGCAGCAGCGGGTGTCAGGCGGGTTAGCCCAACCACCGGGGTGCGCGCCAACGGCATCGCTGTAGTTGGCGAGACCCGCCGCATACAGACCGTTCAGGAAAACGCGGTCACTGATGGCGTTCACGCCGTCATTGAAGCCCGTCGGCGCGAGACCAGCGCTAACGATAACAGCGTTGGGATCAGCGGCCTTGATGGCATCGTGCGCCAAACGCAGCAGTTCGATGTAGCTGGCGGCGCTGATGTTGTGAACCGTGCTGTTCCATTCGCGGCGCAGGTTCGGCTCATCCCAGACTTCGTAAGCGGCGACACGCCCTGCATATCGGGCTGCCACTGCGCCGACGAAGGTGGCGTAATCGGCCAGTTCATCCGGCGGGCCGCTTTCTTCGGTGCTGGTGCGCGCCCAATCCGGCGCATCGGTGACGGTGAGTAGGATACTCAAGCCGCGATCTGCGAACAGGGCAATCGCGTTATCCAACTGGGCGAAATCAATCGTGCCTTCGACGACTTCGAGATCGCGCCAGCTCACTTCGTACTTGATCCAGTTCATGCCAAGCGACTGCGCCTGATCGACCAATACGGAGTCATTTGCGCCTGATAGGAAGACCTGAATACCGAAATCGAAGCCCGCATTTTCGAGCGTTTGCGACTCTGGTGCCTCTGGTGCCTGAGTTTCAGCCGGAGCAGGTGTGCTGCCATCCGTACCCGGAATGGTTAGCGTTTGCCCGTAGTAGATGACGTTGGGATTGGCGATATTATTTGCTTCCATCAATGCCGTCACTGTGACACCATAGCGGATAGCGATGCTGGCCAGCGAATCACCGATTTGAATGGTGTAAGTCGTTGTGCTGGCGGGCGGCGGTACGGCGGTTGGAGCGGCGGTTGGCTCTGCTGTTGCAGCAGGCGTCGGGGCTTGTTGTCCTTCGGCGGGGATGCATAGTTCTTGTCCCGCGTAAATCAGGTTGGCATTGGTGATGCCGTTGGCTTGTGCCAGCGCCTCGCCTGTGATGCCATAGCGTGTGGCGATACGGAACAACGTTTCACCGGGCTGGACAACGTGAGTCTCCGAGCACTCGTCCGCTGCTTATGTGGGAGCAGGCTGATCGACGGTAGCCTCGGCTGTCGTTTCTGCCGGTACTTCTTGTGTTGCTTCCTCCGTGCCTTCTTGTGCAAAAACCAGTAATGGGTTGATAGCAAGGCTGGCAAGCAGCATCGCAACCAGAATGAAGACGACCTTACCCTCTCGTCGTCGCATGGCGCTTTTTCTCCTTACGATTGATTGAAAGCACTCCGCTTAATATGTGCATATTACATCGTTCGGACGATCAGCGCCACAAAACGTATAGCCCAATAATTCTCTAAGGGCATCCACGCAAAGGTTTCCGGCATGTTATAATGCTTTTCGGAATAGATTTCGCCCTTCTAATAGATCATTTTGCGGCAGTCCTACGCAACGTCGGACAAAATTCCGCGTAAATATAAGTAGGCTAAATCGGTTGAGAGGTAAACGGTATGCACAAGCGTTGGGCTGCGGTTTTCAGCGTAACCCTTCTCGTCACCGCTGCTACAGCACTGGCACTCACTGCGCTGGTTTGGGTCACTCCGGTGTCGGCACAGTCGCGTTCGGTAGTCTGGCAGCATTGGGACGTATTGATCGACAATGTGGACACTGCCGCCAATCAATTCGATGTAACCGAAACGCACGACGTTCATTTCAGCGGAACGTTCCGCTTTGGTTCGCGGGTTATCGAAACGGATCGCCTTGACGACATCAGCAACATTCGCGTCTCGCAGGGCAAAACGGTCTATCGTGAAGGCTGCTCTGAACAGCCCGCAACGTACTGCGTTAGCAACACCAACGATGGACGTTCGATCACCTATTATTTCGCGCAGCCAATCACCGATGGCAGCGACGTTTTCACCATTCAATACACGGTAGATGGCGCGCTGCGCTCGTATCCAGACGGCGACCAGTTGTGGTGGTCGATCATTCCTGAAGAGCATTATGGTTTTCCCATCAACGCCAGTTCAACGACGGTGCAAATGCCGGCTGGCTTTGGCCCGCGTGAAGCCGTTGATCCGGTAGTCACCTATGGCTGGCCCGCACAAGTTGACGTTCGTGGCACAACGGTCAGTGTAACAACGCAAGGACAGGTGAGTGGCAATGGCTCGCTCGAACTGCGCGTTCAGTATCCGCACAACCCGGCTATGTCCGCGCCGGGATGGCAGTCCATGTTCGATGTCCAGCGCTCATTTGAAGAGGGCGCGAAGCCGCTCATTGATTTGGGGCTAATTGTCTTGGGTCTGGTAATCGGGCTTGGCGGGCCGCTTGGAATGTACTATCTGTGGTACACACGCGGACGCGATCCGCAAATCGGCCCGGTGCCGGAATACTTGTCCGAGCCGCCGTCGGATTTGCCGCCTGCGTTGATCGGCACGCTGGTTGATGAGAAGGCCGACCTACGCGACGTGATGTCCACCATTATTGACCTTGCGCGGCGTGGTTATGTGGTCATCGAAGAAACGCAAAATGAGGGCGTTTTTGGTTTTGGTCGTTCCAGCGAGTTCACGTTCAAGCGCACCGACAAGGCGACGGACGATCTCTACAGCTTCGAGCGGCGGATCATGGATAAGATTTTCAGCGGCGGCAAGATGGAACGTTCTATGGACTCGATGAAGAACACGTTCTATACCGAAATCCCGTTGATCCAAAATGACCTCAACGAACTGATGGTCACGAATGGGCTGATGCAAGAGAAGCCCACCACGACACGCGGTAAATGGACAGGCGGCGGTATTTTGTTGATTGTACTGGCCGTATTTGGTGGTGTCGCGGCTGTCGCTGGCATCGAAGGTTTGACCCCTGCATTGTTGTGCATTCCGGCGGCGGTTGGATTTGCCGGGATTATCATGGCCAGCGTCGGCAATTACATGCCCGTCAAGACGCACAAGGGCGCAGAAGAGGCGGCCAAGTGGAATGCCTTCCGTGAGTATCTGCAAAACCTCGAAAAGTATGGCAACGTCGAAGAGGCGAAGACTCGGTTCGATCAATACTTGGCGTATGCGGTGGCTTACGGATTAGATCGGACGTGGATACAGCGCTTTAGCAAGCTCGATGATATGCCGATTCCAATATGGTATTACCCGACTTATGTAGGCGGGCCGTGGGGACGAGGCTATCGAGCCGGAACCCCCGTCGGACATTTCGGCGGCGGATTTGGCACGGGCGGCAGCGGTGTCCCCGGCGGATTAGCGCGGGCTGATGACGGCGGATTTTCGTTCGATAACATGTCCGGCAATCTCACAGCGGGCCTAAACAACATGTCTAACGGGCTAACAGAGATGCTCAACTCGGCATCGAGCACCTTCACCAGCCGTCCGCAAAGCGCGTCGAGCGGCAGCAGCGGCAGTTGGAGCAGCGGCGGCAGCAGTTTTAGCGGCGGTGGTTTCAGCGGTGGTGGCAGCAGCGGCGGCGGCAGCGCGGGATTTGGATGATGCTCGGAAGGGCAAGGCATGCCTTGCCCCTACATGATTATGTGAAAGGAGCATGAAATAGCATGAATTCGGGCCGTTTGATTGGCATTATCTCCCTTGTGGCGGGATTAGGGATCGCTGTTCTCGGCGGGGTATATATCGCTGTGCAAGTTTCGTCTGGACTGATGCTTGCTGGTGGGGCTGTCGTTGCCGCTGTCGTGATATTTATTCCGGTGGCGGTGCTCGTCGGTTTCGGCATCCTCATGATTCAGCGCGGCGGGCAGGAATCTGCACAGGAATCCACGATGCAGAAGCAGCGCCAACTGCTGGACATCGTGAAAAGTCGTGGCCAGATCAATATCGACGACGTAGCTTTGGAGATGCGTTCCAGCCGCGACGACATCAAAGACATGGTGTATCAGTTGGTGGGCTTGCAGGTGTTTAGCGGCTACATCAATTGGGACAATGGCATTCTCTATTCGGCGGAAGCCAGCAAACTCCGCGAACTTCAACGCTGCGAGAACTGCGGCGGCGAGATCAAACTGGTGGGTAAGGGTGTGGTCAAGTGCCGCTTTTGTGGGACAGAGTATTTCCTGCCCTAATCGATGCGATGACTCCACCAGAGTTTGGGGGTTTGTGTGCGCCCCTGTCGCGTACAATTGTACGAACAAAAACTGAACGCAGAGTTCATCAGGAGCAGTAAACGATGTCCGATTTATACGATCAGATTGCCAGCCAGCGCGGGACTATGGGACGGTTGAAAGAGCGCATCCCTGCCTTTCGTGGTTATCAAGAACGCGGTGACCGGCGCACGGCAGACCGGATGCTGCGCGACCATATCGCTGAACAGCTTGAGCAGCGCATCAACCGCCTCGCGCAGTTGGAAAAGCGCCTGCTCGATAAAGACGGCGGCATGAGTTACATGAGCCGCACACGCAGCGCGAAAGATAAGCTGCAAACGTTTCATGACCGCGTGAAAGCCGCCGCGCCGGGTTATTCCGGTTTTTTCGCCAAGATCAACATCGACTCGGATGAACTGTCCAAGCTGTATGCCTTCGATGAAGCACAGGTTCGCTATGCGGATCGGTTTGGCGAAGCGCTGGATACGCTTGAACAGGCTATCACAGGCGGCGAAGCGGCGGGCATCGAAGCGGCGATTATTAACCTCGACTCGCTGGCGATTGAAGCCAACGAAGCGTTCGTGCTGCGCGAGGACGTGCTGACGAATTTGGATAAGGCGCTCGGCGCATAGTTTGGAAACTTGGGCGAAGCATGCTTCGCCCCTACAGAAGCTAAATCTATCGCAATCGAAATTTGAAGGAGAGTATTCATGGCGCGTATTATCGACGTAATCGACCATACAAACGTAGCGGATGACGAACTCGCGTATCGTGAGCCGCAGTATGGCAGTGGTGATTGGCGCATGGGTTCGCAGGTGATCGTTGGTGAAAGTCAGGCGGCGGTGTTCGTTCGCAGCGGTGAAGCGTTGGACATTCTGGGGACGGGGCGGCACACGCTCTCAACCGCGAACCTGCCGATATTGTCGAGCTTGATCGGGCTTGCGACGAGCGGGCGTACACCGTTCACGGCGGATTTATACTTCGTCAATCTCAAGGATATGCCGCAGGTTGGTTGGGGGACGAACCCGCCGCTTATACTCGAAACGCCGGGACGCGGGCTTGGCGCGGCGCTGCTGATTACGCATGGCGTGATCGACATCGGCGTGGACGATGCCATGCGTTTCGTCAAGCAGTACGCGATTGGCAAGGCCATCGCGCGTTTGACGGACATCAAAGACCGGATTCAGAGTATGCTGCTCGGTGAGATTGCCGAACTATTGGGCAAGTCCGGCGCGCAGAGCATTGTCGATGCCAACCGCGTACTCGGCGATCTTGAAGGTGCGCTGCTGGCGAAGGTCAACGAGAAGTTTCAAGCGCTCGGTATGCGAATCAAAGCGTTCGAGGCCAATCCGTTCACGGCCAAGAATGTCTCGCTGGAAGAACTGCGGAACTACGTCAGCCTCGATATGTGGGAGCGGGCACAGCGTCTTCAAATCGCGCAGGACGCTGCCAACAATCCCGGCATGGGCGGTAGTTTGGCCAGCGCAGGCGTTGGTCTTGGCGTCGGGCAGCAGATCGGCGCGGCGCTGAACCCTGATGGGGCGGAAATGCAGCGTCAGATGGCGCAGCAAAATCTGATGATGCAGCAGATGATGACGCGAATGATGGAGCAGCAGAGCGGGCAAGGTGGTCAGGCTGCGGCCAGCGCGCCGGAAGCGGCCTCTCCGGCTACCCGCGAACAAATTCAGGCGAT
>JACMMD010000641.1 GCA_014379235.1 Anaerolineae bacterium | reverse complement strand
CATCGGCGCGGTCATTATTGGTGAAAACTGCAACGTCTCTCACGAAGTCACGATGGGTGTAGCAGGGCGCGGCTCTAGCAAAGGCTTGCCCACGATTGGCAACCGCGTCTACATCGCGCCGGGAACGAAGATTATCGGCAAGGTTGAGGTCGGCGATGATGTGGCTATCGGCGCGAATTCCGTCGTCACTAAATCAATTCCCGACTGCGCGGTGGTCGGTGGCGCACCTGCGAAGGTAATCTCGTATCGCGGCAGTTTTGACTTCATCCTCTACGATACGATGGATAGCGATCCGCAGCGCCTTGCCAATATCGAACACAGCCTGCGCGAAACCTCAAACGCCCGCGCACACACAAACCGCACTTCATCTGCACCGAGCAAGGTATCGTGATTACCACTCGTTAGCGGCAAATCTCCCGCTCACACTCTGCTGACCGTATAGGCCGCAAGGGGCAGCTTCGAGATGGCGATGCTATGACAACGCCATTGGTCTCTTAACGGACAGCTAAATGTGTATAAAGGGAAATGATGGCTCAAATTTCACGTCGTTCGTTGGTAAAGGGCGCTCTCTTAGGTGGAGCGTCCTTTGCTACATTCAGCCAGCTATGGGGTTTTGAAAAAGTCTTCGGCCAAACGAACGGAGACGATGCTCAGACAATCTTGAACGTGGCTGCTACCTCTGAAATGTTCGCTACGACCCACTACTACACTGTTCTCACAGAAAGCACGATTGCGCTTACGCCCGATGAAGTCGGAATGCTGCAAGGCTTCTTGGATGCTGAACTTCAGCACCTTGAGTATTTGTTCGCTAACGGCGCAGTCCCCATCACAGAGGAATATTATTTCCCTGAGAACGTCTACACGGATCGCCAGCAGTTCTCAGACATCACTGAACAGGTCGAGACGGTTTTCGTCGGCGCATATATTGCAGCAACGCGCCAGTTTGCAGAGCTTGGACTATCCCTCTTAGCAGGCACAGCGGCTCAAGTGGCAGCGATTGAACAAGAGCATCTTGCGCTCGTGCGCGGCATTGGCGGCAAACGCCCCAATAACGTCGGACTGGCGCGGGCCATATTCTACGACGTAGCCGAAGCAGCTCCCGTGTTGCAGCCATTTCTTGAAGGGGCTGCGGGCTATGATGGCCCCAGACAGTATCCCGGCGCGGATGCTGTGCGCGAGGTGATCCGCGATGCGGGTGTTGTTCGGGTTACGCCCTTTACCAATGTCCCACCATCTGCTGCCGCGCAAACCGCTAGTGTCGCCTGTACGGTGACATCTGGCGGGCAGTACAACTGTAACCTTCGTAGCGGCCCCGGACTCAATTTCCCCGTGATAGGCCGGCTTGCTCCCGGTGAGCGGTTGACCGTCAATGGTCAAGTCGTTGATAACGACGGTTTCCCATGGTGGCGTGCAGAAGATGGCATCAACTGGGTACGCTCGGATATTGTGAGCGTAGTTGAAGGCTCATGTGAAGGACTGCCTGTCATCAGCGATGACGGTATACCCGCTTAAATCTCTGCTCGACTGACAAAATGGGCGCAGCATGATACGCTCCTACACCCCCCGCTTTTTAACCGCGCCTTGATTGGCGCGGTTTTCTTGATACTTCCTTGACCGATTCGCCCGCCAATTTAGCGCACATTTGACCGGGTCATCCGTTAAACTGCTATCCTGTAAAGAAAGAGGTAATCACATGGACATTCTATTCGTCGGTCTGGTCATTCTATTTTTTGCCCTGTCATGGGGCCTCGCTGAACTCATCGAGCGAATCTAAGGAGCAATCAACCATGACCGCGCTATACGTTATCGTCGGGCTTATCGCAGTGGCGCTGCTGATCTATCTGGTAGTTGCACTGCTCAAACCGGAGAAGTTCTCGTGACCGCAATCGGTGTCTTTCAACTGGTGAGTTTCATGGTGGTTTTGCTGCTGCTGGCAAAGCCGCTTGGCACGTATATGGCCAACGTCTACGAAGGCAAATCCATCGTCAACCGCGTTTTCGGGCCGTTCGAGCGCGTGATCTATCGCTTGTTCGGCACACGCGAAGATGTCGAGATGAACTGGAAGACCTACGCACTGGCCTTCCTGTTCTTCAACCTGATTGGGCTGCTGGTAGTATACATGCTGCAACGGCTTCAAACATCGCTGCCCTTCAATCAAGGCGCGGCGTTCTTGACAACCCCGATGACACCGGAATCGGCGTTCAATACGGCGGTCAGCTTCGCCAGCAATACCAACTGGCAAGGTTATGGCGGCGAGACCACTATGACCTATCTTACACAAATGCTAGGGCTGACCGTTCAGAACTTTGTGTCGGCGGCGTGTGGTATGGCTGTGCTG
>JACMMD010000640.1 GCA_014379235.1 Anaerolineae bacterium | reverse complement strand
GAAACGTCATCGTAGTATTTGAACTCGAAGCTGACGGAACGACATTGTTTGTCAACGATGCCATCGTTGAAATGCTGGGTTATACGGCAGCAGAGCTGCTCGGACACAACTGGTGGGATATGCTGTTACTCGGTGTTCAGCATCGCCAGATCGAAAATTTGAACGTGCGCTTCCAAACGGGCGATGTCACACAGTACCAATTATTTGTAACCACCCGGCAGGGTTCCCCAATTGTCGTTGAGTTAAGCACCGTCAATCGCACGCAGCGGGATGGCACTCTTGATCGCATTTTGGGATTAGTCGTCGATGTCACCGAACGTCGAAGTGCTGAAGATGAACTGCTCGAGAATCATGCATACTTGGAACAACTAAGTACCCAGCGCATGGCTGAACTTAGCAACGCGAACTTGGCGTTGCAGCAACTAGCTGAGATGCGCCAGCAGTTACTATTGATTGAACGAGCTGCGCTTTTTGAATCTGAACAAGCGAATAGGATGAAACTTCAGTTTCTGGCGACAGTCTCCCATGAATTGCGGACCCCGCTTACCTCTATCAAAGGGTTCGCCGAGACTCTTCTGGCGACAGATGTGCGCTGGGATGCTGAAAGTCAGCGTGGCTTTATTGGCATCATCGACGAAGAAGCGTCCAAACTGAATGATCTGATCGAGCAGCTGCTTGATGGTGCTCGATTACAGGCCGGCACACTGCACGTTCGAATTGAGCCATATATCCTGACTACGATCATTAGCACAGCCATGACTCGACTTAGATCGCTCACTACTCAGCATCAACTCATCATCGATGTCCCGTTTGATCTCCCCCCAATCCTAGCAGACATACAGCGCATCTCCGGGGTGTTAGTGAACTTGGTAGGCAACGCGGTCAAATTCTCGCCGATAGGAACGCGGATCACAGTCTCGGCAGGCCAACAAGATACTATGATTCAGGTCAATGTGAGCGATGAGGGTCCCGGAATCGCTGTCGAAAACAGAGAGAAGGTGTTCGAGATCTTTTGGCAACCCGAACTGCTAACCTCTCGGAATTCGAAAGGTCTTGGGCTTGGACTGGCGATTTGTCGAGGTATCATCACGGCGCATGGTGGCGAAATCTGGGTGGCAGATATGACCGCTGGCACGACCATATCGTTTACACTGCCAACAGCGTCCGCTGCTAATGAGGACGACTAAGAATAACCCCAGCGCTGCTGGCTGCTTTTGCATCACTTCCTCGCTACTTCGTCCATGTGATCGCGTTCTCGAATGCTGCATACTTTTTGACAGGCTATGTACTCAAATCGAGCATTGTTCAGTCTACGGATTCGCTTTGATATGCGCGGCAATGCGCCGCGCCTCGATGCCGATTTCGCGCAGCATCCCCGTTGGCGCGATATAGAAGCCGCATAAGTACAAGCCGCGCAGCGCTGTTTCCTGTCCACTGACCAGCGGCAGCCCGCTCGAATCGGTGATCTGCGCCGCCGCCGGAAGAAAATCGGCCAGCGCGGGACGGTAGCCAGTCGCCATGATGATCGCGTCAAAGTTTGCCTGTTTGCCAGCGCCGTCGTCAAAGATCGCGCCCGCCGCAGTCAACCGTTCGACACCGCCGTAGGTTCGAATCTTGCCCGCACGGATCAGCTTGATCGTGCCGATATCCAGCAGGGGAATACGATGGTCGCGCTCGATTTGCTGCATTGGCCCGTAGGGCAGCACTTGTAATCCCAACGAACGCAGGTCGCCAATGGTGAGCCGCAGCAGGGGCCACGACAGCACGTCAGCGAGCTTGACTGGCAGGGCGTTCAGCACCAGCGCGAGTGCCAGTATCGGGATGCCGAGAATATCGCGGGGGATGACGTTGACCGGATGGCGCACCGACAGCGCCGCCTGCGCGCCATGTTCGACCAGATCAATGGCGATTTCGCCGCCGGAATTGCCAAAGCCCATCACCAGCACCGATTTACCCGCGTAACTTGCCCCGTTGCGATAGGCGGAACTGTGCAAGATTTCGCCTTGAAACTCGTCTTGCCCGTTCAGGAACGGCATATTCGGTTGACGGCTGTAGCCTGTAGCGATCACCACATGGCGAGAACGGTAAGGCTGCGCGTCCGTTTCGGTGAGCCAACCATCAGCGTCACCGTCCTGAACGATGGACAGCACTTTTTGACCGAACACGGGTTCGAGTTGATGGTGGCCGGCGTAGCGTTCGAGATAGTCCACGACTTGATTGCGAGACGCATATGGAGGATAGTCGTTCGGCATGGGGAAGTCGGGCAGTTGGGACAGCCGTTTGCTGGTGTGCAGATGCAAGCGGTCATAGTGATTACGCCAAGTCGTAGCGACCTGCTGCGCCTGTTCCAGCAGCACAAATGAGATACCTGCACGCCGGAGACAGGCCGCCGCTGCCAAGCCCGCCGCACTTGCACCGACGATGATGGTGTTCACGGTATCCAAGTGACGCTCCTATAATATCTTTTCTAATCATAGCGTCAGATTGAATGACGCGGCCTCACTAGAGGGGCCAAATTGCTGTTGCGGCTTGCGATCAGCGCCATTGGCTTATTCCGCGTAGCATGATATAGCAGTGCGATGAGCCGCCTTATCACGCCTACTGCAAAACTGGGATATGCCCTTATCGTGATTTACCCAATGTACACAGTCAGAGCGTCTTGAACATAAAAATTAACTTTGCTGCACGTCGAAATTACTGAATTATTTAGGGAAATTTGAGTTCACATCCTATCCTCTCGTTATATACTCGATATGGTGGCGTTGTTACATTCATTGCTCTCCACGCTGCCTCAATTGTTCACCCCATTGTTAAGTGCGAAAGACATCGTGAAAATCTATGCCTACACTACTGGATGTTCGTTCCGCACTTAAGGATGGAGATAAAAAGGCAGCGACCTACCAACTGCAAAGCATTTTGCGTGAGAACCCCACCGCTGAGGCTTGGCTCATCGCTGCTAAAATATGTAACAGCCGCCCGCAAGCGATCAAATATGCCCGGCGTGCCCTCATGCTCGACCCCCAGAATCACCAAGCCGAATATTTACTCCATATGTTTGGAGCACCCCGACGCACTTTCGCCCGCCAGATTGTACACGAGTCAGTTGACTTTATAGCGCGGCAAAATGATCAGAGTGTCGTCCTCAAGCGACTATCAGCCGCGCAGCGCGCCCTCTTGTTCGGAGGGGTAATCGTTCTTATCGTTGCTTCGTGCATGTTATTTTCGACAACGTTTTCTTTTTCAAGCAGCCTTACCATCGCGGATGTCGTGCCGCCAACAGTCGTTTTCAACTTCATCAGCGCTGATGAAGTGATGGCAGTATTTGAGGCGGAAAATACGAACCTCTTTCACTTAACACGAATTACCGAACCACAAGCGTCCAATCGTCGTGTCATTCGACTTTCGTTAAACGATCTGGCATATAACCGCACACGCTTTGCAGAGATATTTGTTTATGACAGCATCTCGGCCATGATCGACGACCAAGCATATTTATCCAGTTATGGGGATAGTGCCCATATGGTTGCGTTGTCGAACGCTGTTCTCGTCTATCCTGCCGAATTGAGACCGAATATCGCTCGGCAGCTGGTACGGAGATTTGAATCTTTAGCAAGCGGTTAGATAGCGATTTCACTCTCTTATACCAGTCACTTACAAGATTATCGATGGAGCAGCCTCATGTTTTTCAGATCATTGTGGATAAAGCATAGACTAATCCTAAGCAGACGTGCCGCGCAGAGCGAGCACGGTCAAAGCTTGCTGGAGTATGGGCTGCTGCTGTCGCTCGTGGGGTTGGTCGTTTTGCCCATATTGCTTTTGTTTGGCGGTTCACTTTCTGACACCTATCAGAAATTGGTGTGTTCGCTGGATGGCAGCAGTCCCGCTTGCAGTTGTGAACTTTACGAAGTAATCACCAAAGGCCCAGCAAACGTCTGCGTCGGCGGCACGTTCGCCTTCGAGGCTTTGACTTCGTGTGGTAGTAACACCTCACTATCGTTATACGTAGAGTATGACGCGGGCGATACTCACGATGTCGGACTGAGCTACGAAATTCCCAACGACATATTCTCGACGGCATTTGCAGATAATATTAATTTGTGCGAAACGATACGGGACGGTGAAGTTGACGCCCGTTTAGTGTCACGCCATCACGAAGACGATATCGTGAATATATTCCCCATCAGTCTGTCGGCAGGAACGGTTGGGATGGGGCCGGGTGAGGAGACACCTGAAGCGACACAAGACCCTGAAGCGACAGAATTGCCAGAGGCCACCGAAGAGCCGATGACCTGCCCGGAACTGCTCGATGTTGCTTTCACTGCACTCGAGCAAAACTGTAACGGGCTTGGGCGCCATTCGGCGTGTTACGGCTACAATGTTGTTTTTGCGACGTTCTCCCAACCGATGCCCGATGATCATTTCAGTGTTCCGTCTGATCGAACCGAACTGCTGAACCTATATACGCTCCATACCACCGCGTTTGCCCCTGAGATCGACCAATGGGGTATCGCCATGATGAATGTGCAGGCGAACCTACCCAACACGCTGCCCGGCCAGAGTGTTGTTCTGCTCATGGTAGGCGACGCTGAAGTTGAAAATGGTGTTCAAAGTGATAGAGCCGTTGTGCCTGCTGATCCAGTCAGTGTACGAACCAATTATGACACGGGCGCTCGCAGCGCACCTTCTGTCAATGCGAACATCGTAGCAACCTTAGCGGACAATACACAGGTCGGTGCTGACGGTATTGATGCCAGCGGTGAGTGGCTGCGTGTCTGGCATCAAAACGTTCCGGTTTGGCTGCGGCGCACAGCAGTGACTGATAGTGCCAGTCTGGATGACCTGCCAGTTCTCGATGCTGAAAGCGATACCCCGATGGAAGTATTCCGGCTGACGACCAGCCCACTTGGTGAATTGAGCTGTGACCCTGTGCCGAATGTCCTGCTCGTGCAGAACCCCGAAAGCACACTGGTCACACTCAGCGTAAACGGAACGAATGTGACGATTGGCTCGACGGTAGCGATGCGTACCGATCAAGCGACTGGAGACCTCGAAGTGCTGGTATTAGATGGCAATGCGACTGTGAACGGTGTGGCGCTGCCATCCTGTCATCGCGGCGTCGTCACGGGCGGGGTATGGACAGGCGTTCGCGGGATGACCGCTGCTGAACAGACTGAGATGGAAGTGTTGGAAGATGTTCCGGCTGGACTGCTGCACTACCCGGTGAACGTCTGCGCCCCGGCAACGCCACCGACACCACCACCAACGCTGCCATTGTCCATCGCTGGAACGCTAGTGGCGACCAGCAGCACTTGTACGAGAGCGATTGATTGGAACGGAAGCAATAATACGATCAGCGGCGGTGTCCATAGCAACCGTGATATTCGCAGCGGTGGCTCAGGCAACCAGATATATGGCGATACTACCTATGTCACGACGATAGATTCCAGTGGCTTCGTGTTCTACGATTATCCATATCCGAGCGGGGCAGCAGGTAATTCTCCGCTGCAAGTGGGACTGCAAAGCGACCCGCTCGGACTGAATGTCAACCGTTTTGCGCCCGGTGGAGACATCGCAATCGCAGCGCAGGCACAGGGTCGTTACTACAACTGTAACTGCAAGATGGATAAAGGCTGGTTCGAGAGTCAGGGGTACTACAACGACGCTACAGGTGAGCTG
>JACMMD010000639.1 GCA_014379235.1 Anaerolineae bacterium | reverse complement strand
TCCGGCGGACATCGTTGGCTCGATTGCCAGCGAAGCCAATATCCCCGGTAAGGCCATCGGCGCGATTGATATTCTGCCGCATCAGACGTTTGTCGATGTGCGGGCCGAACACGCGCCGCAGGTTCTCAAGCAAAGTGGGCGCGTGTATGTGCGCGGTCATCAGGTGACGATTTCTGAGGGGCAGGGCGGTGGTAGCAACCCACGCGGCCCGCGCACTGAGAAGTTCGACAAGCGAAGCGCCAAGAAAACCGGCGACTTCGCAGTCTAAGCGAAAAACTAACCGGGGATTGTAAATTTCCGGCTAGAAAACTGACTACTGTAGGGGCGCGATGCATCGCGCCCCTACTGATTCTCGCTAACCTGCGACCAATACGTCCCCGCAGAGATGCACCTTAATACCAAGCGCGTCCAGCATCGCGGCTTTGGCGGACATCGCCTTATCAGCTTCATCCGCTGACGGCGCGTAGACCACGTTGAGATGGTTGGCTTTGTGGCGCGCCATCATCTGATCGCGGCTGACACCGTGCAAAACGGCGTGCATAATGGGCCACGTTGGCGACGAGTTTTGCCAGCGGCGTTCGGTTTCTTCGGCGGGAAGTTCAACGGCAGTGGCGCGACCCATGTCGCAGTGAAGCGCGTCGTCCATGACGTACACGCGGCTCCACACGATTTCACCGGGATGGCTGATGCCCTTGAGTGTGCCGCCGCCGAGCCGGAAATACATCGGCGTTTGACGTTCGCTGGATGCTCCGGCGTAACCGTCGATAAAATGCGAGGCTGGCGCAGCGCCGGAGATCAAGAACTGCCACACGAATTCATCGACGCCATTCACGTTAAAGTCTTCGCCCCACCGTATATCGTGCAACGTGGTCGATGGGTCGAAGCCCATTGCGTTCCATACGCGATTCGTCACCACTGCGTCAATCGCCGCGCCTTCATCGACCTCGTTGAAGTGGGGTAATGCTTGCGCTGCGTACAGTTCTTGACCCGTTTGCGCGTGATACACGGGCGGGCGATCCGGGTTATTCAACAGCCCTTCCACAAGGTCAGAAGCGGGCGTCATATCCTTCAAGCCCTGCTGATACTGGATGCCGATGGCGGCGCAGCCAAATTCGTGCGCGATGCGAACGGCGGCGATGTACATTTTCATCTGCTCGTGAAGCTGCGCGTCGGTGAGTTCCGTCGCTTCGTCTGTGCCCGTGACGAACTTCATGCCGCGCGCGTTCAACCAATTGCGGACGGACTGCGCTTCGGCATCACTGACATTTCGCATAGCGGCTACCAGCCCTGATTGGCTCAGGCGCTCTTTGTAGATGCCTGCGGGATTAAGCAGCTCATCGTCGATGATGGCGTTGTACATGCCCATGCAGCCCTCATCGAAAATGCCGATGATGGCTTTATCGCGCTTCAATTGCCGCGCCAATGCCCAACCGAGTTCGACTTCGCTCTCGGTCAGGTAGGTTACGTTGAGGTCGCGCACATGGTTGCTGTCAGGAGTGATTTTGCCGGACGCAATCCACTCGCGGATGCCGTTCACGAAAAAGTCGTCGGTGAAATCC
>JACMMD010000638.1 GCA_014379235.1 Anaerolineae bacterium | reverse complement strand
TTCGGCCATTTCTTCGGGCAGTGTTTCCGCCGCCACATAAGTTTCCGGCGTTTCGACAGGCTCTCCCGGCTGCACCGTTTCGATATACACGAACTCGGTTCCGGGTTCGCTGTACTCAGCGGCGCTGACCACTGCGACTTCGGGTATGCCTTCGGGCATTGCGTCCGGCATAGGCGGCGCTTCAATCGAAGCCACAAGCGGCACTTCGGGTTCAAACTCTGCGCCGACGGTTTCTTCCTCGATGAACTCGGCTTGATCGCCTTCATCGGTGTAGATGACAGGCTCTAGTTCGCCCTCATCCGTCTCATATTCAGCGATTTCATTTTCCAACACCAGTTCAGGCTCGGACTCTGGCGCGACTTCGGCCAGCCAATCAGGCACTTCGGCCACGGCTTCCGCTTCTAACTCGGCGGCAGTTTCTACAGCGTCCGCGTCAAAGCCGGATTCGGGGATTTCAGCATAACCGCCTTCTTGCGCGGGTTCGAGCGTGTCAGCATCTTCTTCGAGCCAGCCCGGTACGGGTTCGAGGTCTGCCGCCGCATCGGGCGGGGCTTCTACGCCGCTGTCCTCGCTGATTGGTGCGCCCAACCAATCGGGAACAGCCGCTTCGGTTTCTGGCACTTCTTCCTCGACTGCTTCGTCAACGTCGGGCGAAACCTCTGATAACCAGTCGGGCATATCGCCTACCGCTATCGGTTCTTCGTCGGTCAGCCAGTCTGGAGTATCTTCTACGATACCCTCGCCGCCCTGCGATTCAATCATCGGCACGGGTTCGAGTTCGTCGGCGTTTTCATCTTGTATGGCGCTCAACCAGTCGGGGGTGTCCGCGTTTGGCGTGAGTTCGCCGAGTGCTTCGGTTTCCAGAGGCATTGGTTCGTCGGCATCGAGCGACGTTCCGACTTGCATTTCGCTCAACCAGTCGGGCACGTCGCCGGGAACGAGAACATCGTCGGCATCTTCGAGGCTTTCAAGGTCGATGTCACCCTCGATAAATTCGCCGCTAGGGTCGGTGTCAGCCATCCAGTCGAGCGCGTCAGCCTCTTCGAGCGTCACGTCGGTGTCATCGAGCGCGAACAAATCGTCAGCCCCCGCGTCATCAATCGCGCCATATTCCGGTGAGTTGACGACGGCATAGACATCGACGGTTTCCGGCGGAGTCATCTCCGACAGCCAATCCGGTACGCCGGCCTCAGCCGCCGAAAGTTCGTCCGGCATCCATTCCGGCCTGTCGGCGTCCGGTGCAGCGTCTAGGTCTGCGCCGACATCAGCGCCAGCGTCTGACAGTTCAGACAGCCAATCCGCCGAGTCGTCATCGTCGCTGTCGTCATCGCCTATGGGCGCGACCTCGGACAACCAATCGGGGATGTCGCCCTCTATGGCGTCGTCGTCTTCAAAATCGTCTGCGTCGTTTCTGCGATCATCGTCACTCATTCAGCAAACCCTCCCATTCCGCCATCGCATGTTCTAGTTCAGCTTCGGCCTGTGCATACTCTTGCCCCAGTTCGGACACACGCCCCGCATTTCCCGCCGCGCTGGCTGTGCCGATGGCCTGCGTTAGGTTTTCAAGCCGTGTCTCTAATGTATGAATTATGCCTTCAATTTCGTCAACGCGCTTCTGCATCTGGCGCGAATTTTGACCATTGCCCTTAATACGCTTCTCCGCTTGTCTGTCCACCGCCTTGTTCGTCTGTGATTTAGGTGTCGAAACGGGCGTTGAAACCGCCGCCTGCGCCGCCGCATCACGGGCCGTGACATACTCTTTATAGGGGCCTTTGAACACGCTCATCGCGCCCGGACGCGCCGCCCAGATTTGTGTAGCCAGCGCGTTCACCAGATAGCGATCATGGCTCACCAGCAGAATTGTACCCTCAAAGGCTGCCAGCACGTCTTGAAGAATCTCTTGACTGGCGATGTCGAGATGGTTAGTTGGCTCGTCCAACAGCAAGAAGTTCGCGCCCGACAGCGACAGCTTGGCCAGCGCCACGCGCCCGCGTTCGCCGCCGGAAAGCGTTTCGATGGGGCGAAAAACGTCGTCGCCCATGAACAAGAACTGCGCCAGATAATCACGGGCGGCGCTGGTCTGCATCGGCTTAACGGTGAGAATCTCGTCAATGATGCTGTTATGCGGTTTGAGGAGTTCATGCGCCTGCGCGAAGTAGCCGACCTGCACCGAAGCGCCGAGCTTGGTTTCGCCGCCGAGCGGTTCTAGCTGGCCGAGAATGGTTTTCAGGAACGTACTTTTGCCGACGCCGTTAGGGCCGATCAGCGCCGCCGTCTCGCCACGATACAGTGTGATGTTGGGCACATCGAGCAGCACTTCGCGGTCATCTTGATAGCCGACCTTCAAGCCCTGCGTCGTCAGCACTTTGTCGCCGCTGCGAAGGGTGGCTTCAATCCGCAGATGCAGGTTGCGCTGCTTGGGCGGGCGCCGGACGAGGTTATCACGCTTGAGCCGGTTCAGCCGCTTGAGCCGCCCTTGAGCTTGGCGCGTGTTCTGCCCGGCCATATTGCGGCGGATGTAATCCTCTTCTTTGGCGATGAACTCCCGCTGTGCCTCGAAGTCTTTCATCAGGCGTTCGTGGCGTTCTTCGCGCTGCTGCGTGTAGTGGCTGTAATTGCCGCGATAGGTTTCGATCACGCCGTAATCGAGTTCCCAGATGTTTCTGGCCACCGCGTCCATGAAATAACGATCATGGCTGACGGCCAATATCGCGCCGGGAAAGGCGTTGAGATAGCTTTCCAGCCATTCCACCGCTTCGATGTCCAGATGGTTGGTCGGCTCGTCGAGCGCCAGCAGTTCAGGTTCTTCGAGCAGCAGACGCGCCAGCAGCGCCCGCGTCTTTTGACCGCCGGAAAGCTGTGCCAGCGATGTGTCGTAATCTTCCGCCGTGAAGCCCAGTCCGGTTAGCACGGTGCGGATGCGCGTTTCGTAAACGTAGCCGCCGCCCGCTTCGTAGCGTTCTTGCAGCTTACCGTACTGGTCGAGGACATCTTCGCCCGCGCCCATCGCGTGTTCGAGACGGCTGAGTTCAGATTCCATACGGCGCACTTCGGCAAAGGCCGTCAGCGCTTCTTCCCATAAAGAATGATTGCCCACGAGTTCGGGGCGCTGTGGCAGAAAGCCGATTTGCAGGCCGCTGGCCCGCGTGATCGTACCTTCATCGGTTTTATCGAGGCCCACGAGTATACGCAGCAGCGTCGTTTTGCCCGCTCCGTTGGGGCCCACCAGAGCGATACGAGCGCCCTGTGGAATATCTACGGTGATGCCCGCGAAAATATCGTCGGGCCCGTAGGCTTTTGCGAGGTCTTTTGCAACTAACAGCGACATGAATTTCTCAGGGATAGATGTTACCGGAATAGCGGGAATTATATCACGGGGAAAGGCACAGTTATAATCTTCAAATGTTACGTTCCATAGGTAGCGAATTTGATTTTTGCTGGCAAGTAGCGCTGTATCACTGCCTCAAACACGGGCAGTGCCTCGATGCGGGCGAAATATTCAGCGTGGTCACAGTCCGAATTCGCAAAGCACCAGTGGCTTTTAGACGTGAACTGGCGCAGTTCGTCGCTTGGCTCAAACAGGAACATGCAGGTCAGTTGTAGAAATTCATCCATATCGGCGGCTTTGAACTGGCGTAAAAACGAGAAGTGAAACATCTCGTGCCGGTTGCCTTTGCCGATACCTTCCTGCGTGATGCCGTAATCACATAAGATGGCGTCGCTTTTCGCATCTGATATTGGCAGCATGGCGAATGCCTTAAACACCGTCCACGTTGGCAGCAGATCGAGCCGTTCAGGATCGAGGCCAGCCTCGATTAGCATTTGCCTCAGTACAATTTCAGTCTGCTCGATTGACAGCACCGCTGCCTCTACAGTCTTTCTAGCTCGTCAGGTTCCATGTCGATAAGTTCCGCTATAATGTTTAGAATGACCCATATTATACGCGCTCACAATATCGACTACATCGTTCGTGTACACGCGCTGGACAATATGCGTGAACGGTTTATATCCGATGAACTCGTAATAAAAACGCTCGAAGAAGGTGAATTGATCGAGCAGGCACATGGGAATGATTTGTGCGAACTTCACTATTTCGATGACTATTTTCAAGAGATTGTCGTTATTCGGGTTGCTGTGAACGAGCCACAGAAGGCGATTATTACCGTTATTGATGATACGAGACCCAAAAAAGAGTAACTGCAAACGAGGTGCTATTGTGAAAGTAACCTACTACGCACAGTCAGATATCTTGCATATTGAGTTTAGCGAAGCGCCAATAGGCGAGTCGCAAAACGTTGGTGAATGGTCAAACATGACGTTCGGCCCGGACGGTACACCCCGAACATTAGAAATCCTGAACGCCGCTGCGCGTGGCATCATTGTTGATAAAGTTCAGAACCAATACGTTGCGAACGAAACAACCGATACGCTGCCGCTCTCTCACGAAGAAATAGCCGCAGGCCGTAAAACGCGCGCGGCGGCCTTACGTGCGTCACGCCAAACCCCGGAAACTACTCAACAAGGGTAATCAGGAGCGAGAATCATCTTTGACCCAACCAACGCTGATATTTGGTTCGGCGCTGTGCCGCAATATGGGTGTGCGCTTTTACTACATGGGCGAACACGTTGTCACGGCAGCATTTACGCCGGATGCCGCGCAAGAAGGCCCGCCTTTTCACGCGCATGGCGGCGCGCTGGCGACGATGCTAGACGAAGCGATGGGCATGTCTGCGTGGACAGCGAGAAATATGTGTGTAGCCGTTAACCTGAATTTCAGTTACAAAAGCCCTGTGCCGCTCGGTGTGACAGTGCATATCAATGCGAAGGTTGATCGTGTCGAGGGTCGCAAAGTGTTTACGACGGGCACGATCACGCTGCCAGATAGCAGCGGAGAATACACGGTTATCGCCGTCGAAGGGCAGGGCGTATTTGTCGAAGCGCCGCAGTTCTTCAAGCCGGACAGCGGCGGCTTTCAATTCGGGAATTCGCAGTAGGGGCGCAGCATGCTGCGCCCCTACCATTACGAACGCCCTGCCAGCCAGTGCATCATCTGTCGCCAGAAGGCCGCGTAGTGCGGCCAGTGAACAAAATCCCCGCCCCAATGCGGCGCGAAATCCGACGCAAAAATGGCCGTTCGCCCCGTGCCATAGCTGCCACAGGCGATAAACGGGTCTTCGCCATAACGCGCCACCAGCACCGAGCCTGATTTGAGCGTGAGGCGATTATAGCCGCACAGCGTCCACTGCGACTCGTCCCACGGCAGACCCGCCACAATCGGATGATCGGGCTGCGCGATGTCGAAGCGGAAGCCTTGCACAACTTCTACGCGGTCATCTGTGCGGGCGATGTTCACGGGCAGCATATCCTCGATCACCGTGCCGACCCAACGAGCGATGCCATTAATCCCCGCGAATGATAGATAGCCG
>JACMMD010000637.1 GCA_014379235.1 Anaerolineae bacterium | reverse complement strand
CGCCGAAGGACGCTGCAAGAAACACATAAGGTGGCTCCACATTTGCTTCTTCTAAGAGCGCATGCAGGTCGTCTACCGCCGTCATGCCAGTCCAGTAACCCTCCACTTGGTCGCTGCGGCCCACATTTCTGCGGTCATAAATACAGAAGCGGTAACTTTCTCGCATCTGCGATTGGATATACAGAGCGCTGTCTGCACCGGAAGCCTGTTCATCCTTGATTGAACCATGCAAATAAATGATGGTTGGTGAACCGGTACCCTCGCAGCGCAGGTAGAGTTCGAGTCCGCCGATGTCGAACATGCCTACGATTAGATCGTCTTCGCCCGCTATGTTCTGGTCTTGTGCTTGTGCGCGGAACAAACCGCCGAGCACCACAGTTGTAAATACTACACACAATCCTTGGGACAACGTTCTCAGTAGTTGATTATGAAACATTTTCATGATGTCTTCTCCTATGTTTAGGGCGCATATCGTTGCTATTGAGCGGCACAAACTCGACCTAACAAATTCCTCAATCGTCTATCCTCCATCGCCTAATCGCAGCGGTGTAATACGTCATTCATCAACGCCCGTTCGAGATGGGACAGCCCGCTGCGTCTGAAGGTGACCGAGGCGATGGGTGAAAAATAGCCGATACGTTCGCTTCGAGGTGGAGCGACAAGAGCCATGATATGACGGTTTGGCCAGGAGACCACGACCGCTTCGCAGTACCGTCGGATGTCTGGCTCTCCCCACAGCACCGCAAGATCGCCGATCTTAAGCGTATTTTCTTGCAGCGAGAAACGGATTTCGTTTACGATATTCGCTGACAGGTAAACATATATGCCAGAAAACCTGTCATCGACATCGCGCTGAACACAAAAATCTGCGCTGTTTTGAAGATCGCTTCCCGGCTCGCTCTGTCGGCATGTGAACCCCCGCGCCAAAGCCGCTTGCGTGGCGTCGTCGCCAAATAAGTCGCTGAAAGCAGAAAACGGATCGGATATTTCACGTGAGGCCATCGTGATGACACCGGCCACAAGCCCTGTGATACCCGTTAACACAAAAAGCGCAATCCAGACATACGCGGGAAAGTGCAGCGATGCAACAGCAGTCGCGGATTGGCGTCGATACTGACTAATGAGTTCCAAATCTTCATCTCCTTTGCGTCTTTGGTCTTACCTTATGCGCTTGTCTCAGGTGGGCGTCACCACCCTACAGGGGGGAATCGTCACGGCTAGCTGATTTTGGTGAGCGTCGTGCCGTACAGTAAAATGGATAGGAACTATCAAGGTAAGGACGCACGTTTTCATGGATATCTCCGACCTGCCCCCCGGCTCTTTAACCGCCCGCGAGGTAGAAGTTCTGCGCTTGGTCGCTGCGGGCCTCTCTAACCGCGACATTGCCGAGGAGTTGGTGGTCGCTGCCGAAACTGTGCGCTGGTACACCAAGCAGATTTATAGCAAGCTGGGCGTCAGCGGACGTATTCAAGCGGTCAACCACGCTCGTGCGCTCGGCCTGCTGCAAGACGATAGCTCCACTCAATCGCCACCAGCGCCCCCGTCCACATCTATTCAAGCGACGACACAGCCCAATCTTCCCCTTTCGATCACACCTTTCATCGGACGCGCCCGTGAAATCGCAGAGGTGAAGCACTTGCTTGTTGTTTCGCGTTTGCTGACGCTGACAGGTGTTGGCGGCACAGGCAAAACGCGGCTGGCGCTGCGGGTGGCGTCGGAAGTAGTTAGCCACTTCGCGGATGGTGTTTACTTCGTAGACCTTGCTCCGCTCTCCGATGCGATGCTGGTAGCCAAAGCTATCGCTGCCGTGCTAGGCGTGGTTGAAAATTCTGCTGAACCGCAGTTGAATACCCTCAAACGCTCGCTAGCTGATCGGGAACTTTTGGTGGTGATTGACAACTTCGAGCACGTCATCGACGCCGCGCCGTTAATCTCCGAGCTGCTGGTAGCTGCCCCACGCCTGAAAATACTTGTCACCAGCCGGGAAGGGCTGCGTCTTTCCGGCGAGCAGGAATACCCTGTGCCACCGCTATCATTAGTGTCTGCCTACAGCCGCGACGATTTGGCCGACTCGGAAGCGGTCTCCTTGTTCGTGCAGCGGGCGCAGATGCTGCTGCCCCAATTTGAGATCACAGCCGACAACGCTGCGGCAATCGCCCAGATTTGTGCCCGGCTAGACGGTCTGCCCCTTGCCATCGAGCTAGCGGCAGGCCGCTCCAAACTGCTGTCGCCACAGACGATGCTGGCCCGGCTCGATAGTCCTTTAACGGCGCTGACGGGCGGTTCGCGCGATGCTCCGCATCGACAACAAACGCTGCGGCGGACGATTGATTGGAGCTACAACCTGCTCGACGAGGGTGAAAAGATCTTGTTTGCGCGGCTGGCGGTCTTTCGCGGCGGACGTTCATTAGAAGCCATTGAAGCGGTATGTGGGCAAGACCTCTCGCTGGATGTATTCGACGGACTTGCCGCCCTTGTGGATAAGAGCCTGATTCAACAGAAAGAAGCGCCGGGGGGTGAGCCGCGTTTTGTCATGCTGGAAACGATTCATGAATACGCACGCGAACGATTAGCGCAGAGCGGCGAGGCTGAAACAATTCGCAGACGTTACGCCGCCTACTTTGTTGATTTGGCCGAGAGAGCCGAATCGCAGCTACGGCTGGCGCAGCATGCTCGCTGGTCGCAGCTGCTCGAACTGGAACTAAACAATCTGCGCGAAGTCCTTGAAGGGGCGTTGAGCGACGGTGATCTTACGTCCGGTGTGCGCTTAACCGGAGCACTGTACCTGTTCTGGTGGGCCTATGGCTACCATGTCGAAGGCTATCACTGGACACAGCAGTTACTTGAGCGCCTTGAAGAGACGCCTATCACCTACCATCCGCAATTCTTACTCAGTGCCGGCCTCCTATCTACTTTACACGATCTCGAAACAGCGACGCACCTGCTGCTGAAAATGCTGGCTATTTCGCGTCAGTTAGGAGAAAAGCCGCTCACGGGCTGGGCGCTTACCTATTTAGGCTCTTCAATGCAGAGGGAACCAGAAGCAGCCATTGCGGCAGCAGAAGAAGGATTAGCCGTGTTCCGAGAGTTGGATCATAAGCCGGGTATCGCCCAGGCGCTGAACAACCTCGGTCTCGTCGCTGCCAGAATAGGTGATAGTGATCGCGCCAATCGTGCTTATGACGAAAGCCTGATCATCTGTCAACAGACTGGTGAAACCCGTCAAGTATGCCTTGTTTTCCAAAACATAGGCTTCCTTGCCGAACACAAAGGTGATCACGAGCGAGCATGGGAGGCAGGCTTCGAGGCACTTCGCTTAGCTCAAAAAATGAATAACAGGCTTCTCATCGCTATGAGTTTACCAGTGATTGCAGGCCCATTGGGGTCGACAGGGCAACCGCAGCGGGCGGCGCGTTTGTTGGGAGCATCAGAAGCGGCACTTGAAAGCATGGGAGCCTTCCCCCAGCCCATCGATAAGCCAGAGATTGATCGCATTACTGCTGATGTGCGCGCCCAGCTCAACGACGCTGCTTTACAGGCAGCATGGGCGGAAGGGCGGGCGATGACATTGGAGCAGGCGCTTGCGAATATGCTGGAAGAACAGATATGAAGTTAGAGCAAAGCTGCTTAGGAATGAGGCTCCGAAGATGGTCACACTTTGGTACCGATAATAACTGACCATCAGCATTTTTCGCACGATGTCCGCTAAAGAACCTTATCGGATATAAATCGTCCCAAAATAGACGATTTGAGTTACTTCTAAATCCCGTAAGGGCCGTTTGGAATGTCCGATAAGCATTCCATAGCAGCTCGATACCAATATTTCATGGCAAACAGATAGGACAAGTGGCCTTGGCTTTTCCGGCGGCGTATCGTTATGGGATAGAATCAGCGGTGCCCGCGCACTTGTTATGATGGTAAAAGCTCGCTGCTGGTGGGCGGCGCTTCGGGGCATAGCGGTTCAAGGCGATACAACGTGCGCTGCTGACACGTAAGCTCTGCAACATATCGGTTGCCGTGAACCCACGTCAGCAGTTCGTCGAGTGTCGTATCGATGCGCCATAACTCGATGCTCGGCGGGAATATACCAACGAGCGCGGTACGATTATCCGGTGAAAAGTAGAAGGTATAAGGAGCAACATGGTAACGACGAATAACTTCTCCGGTATCTAAATCCCACAGTAGCGTCGTGTTATCGATGGAGCCAGCAATACCATAGCGCCCGTCAGCGGTCATGTCGACTTCGGGGATCGGGCCGCTGTGATCGGTAAATCGATAAATGATCGAGCCAGTAGCGACATCCCATAGGATGGCAGTGGAATCATTCGACCCTGTGAACGCCCGCCGCCCATCGCTCGAAAACACCATGTTCGAGGGTGCATCTGTAGCTCCCTCAAAGTGACGGATATCGGCCCCGGTGGCGACATCCCACTGGATAATCATACCATCCTCGTGTGTACTAAAAACCGATTGACCGTCGGGGGTGAACGCAACACTATATATCCACTGCCAGTCATCGGCTTGCTCGGGATGATCGCCTTCATAGCCTTCAAAGCGGCGAATTTCCGCGCCTGTCGCCACATCCCAAAGGATGATGGTATTACGCCAACCTGCGGAGACAGCCATACGATCATCCGGGCTAAATGTGACGTTTGACACTTGTGCGGGATGTCCCGTAAAGCGCCGAATTTCCTCGCCCGTGTTGACATCCCACAATATGATGTCGCTAGGAGCATCCTCATTATATGTGCCTAAAAGTGCTGTTTGTCCATCAGCGGAAAAGTCTGAAAAACTTATGATCTCGTCCGTAGTGAACCGCCTGATTTCCTCGCCCGTGTCGACATCAAAATAAAGGATGTCATTCCCATCTTCGGTTAACCAAACGACCAGTCCCCTGTGTCCATCAGGGCTGGCCGCTAATGGGCCCCACCAAAACCCCTGCTTATCAAAACGGCGTATCAACTGTCCTTCTTCCAAGTCCCACAAACGCAAGGTGTGATCGGCAGAGGCCGTGATCGCGGTTCGCCCATCAGGGCTAAAGGCAAGTGAATTCACAAAGCCGCTGTGCCCTAGAAGGCGGTTGACACGCAATCCCGTCTCCGTATCCCATAGGATTAAGCCTGCGACGCCCCCTGACAGAACGAACCGGCCATCAGGGCTGAAGGCTAAATCCTTTACTGTCGGGCCATCTCCCACATAATTGCGAATCACCTGCCCGGTCTGGATGTCCCACAGAAACATCTTGCCATCGTCGCCGCCGGAGGCGATGGTGTGGTTGTCAGGGCTAAATACTGCACTAAAAACAGGCCCTGCGTGCCCTTCAAAGCGCTGAAGCACCTGCGCCGTTTCCACATCCCACAGCATAATCGTCCAATCGTACGAAGCCGACAGAAGTTTGCTGCCATCGGCGCTGAACTCGATATGTTCGACTCCGCTCTCG
This sequence comes from Anaerolineae bacterium, assembly GCA_014379235.1. GTDB lineage: Bacteria > Chloroflexota > Anaerolineae > Aggregatilineales > Phototrophicaceae > JACMMD01. The sequence goes on along the minus strand of JACMMD010000637.1, from coordinate 1,898 downwards.
TGTCCTTCGAAGCTGCGAATGATTTCGCCTGTTTGGATGTCCCACACGAGCATGTTGTTGCCAGAGCCGCCGGAGGCAAGATAGCTTCCATCAGGGCTGATGGCCACTGCCCATATCTGGTCAGGCTGTCCCTCGAAGCGGCGGATGATGTCGCCCGTTTGGACGTCCCATTGAATCATGGTCGTATCATACGAGCCAGAAATCGCAGACAGTCCATCGGGCATAAAAGCGACGGTATCGTTGCGAGCGGTATGCCCTTCAAATTGGCGAATGATCTGACCTGTTTGAAGGTCCCAGAGGATGTTAGTGTTATCCGACGCGGCAGAAATAGCGGTACGGCCATCAGGGCTGATGGCCACCCAATCCACGCTGTCAGTATGCCCCACGAAAGTACGGATTGTCCCCGGCGCATAGGCGGCTTCGCTCAATGCTGCCTGCGATGTTGCCGATGTTGGATCGAGCGTAACCGCTTGCAGGGCCAGCGCAATCGCCTGATCGGTGTTGCCATTAGCCAGCGCCGCCTGTGAGCCAGCGCTCAGGGCAACGTTCTGCGCTTCTGCGGCACTGCGGCGCGCGTTCTGGCTTTCGTTGGCCGCAATCGTCGCCAGACTCAACGAGCCGAGTGTCGCCAGCACTAGAACCGCCACCAATCCACGCAGGAAGATCAACGAACGCCTTTCCAGTTTTTTCTCACGAGTCTTGCGTTCGACCTCGGCGGTTTCTTCCTGTAACCGTTGGGCGATACTGGCGTCTAAGAAGGCGTGCTCCGCTCCGGTCAGCGCCAGTTGTGTGTCCTTTGCCCAGCTTTCAAACTGGGCAAGACGACTCCCACGCGCCAAAAAACTGGCATCCTGTTTTTCTGTGCGCCATTCTGTTGCCGCCACCGCCAACTGGCGCTGCAATTTGATCTCGTCGCGGCTCTCGTTCAACCATGTCCGCAGCCGCTCCCATTCACGCAGTAAGGCTTCGTGCGCCACTTCGACAGTCGGTGTGCGCGTACCGGGATCGGTATCCAGTGACAGCAGTCGATAGCTGGCAAACGTGTCGATGATCTCGTCAATGTCATCGGGGTCGCTGGTGATCGCCAGCAGTTCCGAACGTGCTGTACGCCGCCGTGTGTCCTCTGTGCCTTCGCCGAGCGTTACAAGGCGCAGAAACATCTGGCGTGTGATTTCTTGTTCACTGGCGCTCAAGGTCGAATAGACTTCTTCGGAGCGCTTTGCCAGCGCACCGACTGTGCCACCAATCGCTTGATAGGCGGCGCGGCTCAGAATACGCCCTTGTCGCTCCTCGAATAACTCCAGCAACGCATATTGTAGCAGTGGCAGCGCACCCGGTTGATAGTTCACATCCGCGATAATGCCCGAAACGAGTCCCGGCTCGAAGATCACGCCCATGCGTTGAGCTGGGCTGGCGATGGCTCGTTCCAACTCCTCGGCGGAGAGCGGCATAATGGTTTCGAGGCGGCTGCGGACAAGTTCGCCAAAGTTTGGATAGTGCAGTGGGCGATCATAGAAATCGGCGCGCAGCGTCACCACCACACGCACACGGCTGTGCGGCGCGGTGACGGCGGCATACAATAGATCGAGAAACTGCACTCGCGCTTCTTCATCTTCCAGCAGCGTAAAAACTTCTTCGAACTGATCGATGACGAGCACCAATTCACTGCTGTCGTTGGGCAGAATCAAACTGGCCGCCCGTACTAGCCCGTGCTGATCGCGTTGAAGATGGTCATGCAGATTACCTGCCTGATTGGCCGCAACTTTGGTGAGTGCGACTTCCAATTCATCGAGCGGGCGCGAACCCGGCAGCATCTCAACGACGAACCACTTCTCGGAACCGGGTAAGTCACCGCGCCACAGCGCCGGAATCAAGCCCGCTTTGACCAAGCTCGCCGG
>JACMMD010000636.1 GCA_014379235.1 Anaerolineae bacterium | reverse complement strand
TTGACGAGTGTGCCAACCGACTCGATCACATTATCACGCACGAACAGCGCCGCGTTCTGGAATTCGCGCAGTCCGTTGTCCATCGTCGCCAGCGTGTGGATATTTTTGACAAGTAGTGTGGTCATCATGTCCTTATCGTAGGGGCAAGGCATGCCTTGCCCCTACAGCGTTCTTCCTACAGAAAGTGACGCGAGTTTAACGCGGCCAAAAGCGCCTTGCTACAGCGTGACTTTGCCCGCGATATGCCACGCGGCTTTCATGGTATTCGACAGCAGCATGGTGATGGTCATCGGCCCAACGCCGCCGGGAACTTTAGTGATCGCGCCCGCTACCTCTTTGGCCGATTCATACTCGACATCGCCCACGTAACGATAGCCCTTCTCCGCATTCGGGTCATCAACCTTATTCGTACCCACGTCGATAACCACCGCGCCCGCTTTCAACCAATCGCCTTTAACGTACTCCGGTTGCCCGATTGCCGCGATTACCACATCAGCGCGGCGCACAATCTCCTCAATGTCGCGGGTGCGGCTGTGGCAGACCGTCACTGTCGCGTTGGCTTTAATCAGCATCAGCGCCAGCGGCATCCCGACGATGTTACTGCGCCCGATGACGACAGCATTCGCACCCGCAAGCTGAACGCCGGCCTCTTCCAGCAGTTTCATACACCCTGTCGGCGTGGCAGGCGTGAACAGCGGTTCGCGCCCTTTCATGGCCAGCAGTCCGATGTTGAGCGGGTGAAAGCCATCGACATCTTTATCGAGGCTGACCATTCGCAGCACACGTTCCTCGTCGATATGCGCGGGTAACGGAAGTTGTACCAAAATACCATGTACCGTCGGGTCTTCGTTGAGCGATGATACAGCCGCCTCGACTTCTTCTTGAGTGCTTTGTGCGGTCATAATATGTGCCACCGACGTGATCCCGGCTTTCTCACACGCCCGACGCTTCATCCGCACGTACATTTCCGACGCGGGATTATCACCCGCCAGCACCGCACCGAGCGCGGGCGGGTATCCATACTGCGCGCTAAAGCGCGCTGCATCGGCGGTGATTTCCGCCCGCAAACGTTCGGCGATTTCGCCGCCATCAATTATTGTTGCGCTCATCGGTACGCCTACCTCTTCTCTGCTATAATTGGGGTTCAGGAATGGCACGAGCATAGCATAGCGGCCCACAAGCGGCGAGATGCGAGCTTCGCCTCCACAAATGTCATTGTCAATAGTTTCAAACAACTCGTCTACAAACTTAGATTCACAAAGGCGTAGAGTCCGGTAACATTAAGGTTGGGACAAAATGCCATGAGTATGTGTGGATTTGCACGATTTGACGGTGATCTGAATTCCGCCAAAACCACCCTATAGAATGACTTGTATGAGGGTTCGAAATTGATGGATCAACAAACAAACGACAGTGGACTGTTAAAGCGTATTGAGCAGCGCAAACTTCAGCTCGGACAGGCGCTAGTCGAATACGCACTGATCCTTGCCCTTGTTGCTGTGGCACTCGGCGTAGCGATTGCGGCCACCGGCCCGGCAATTGGCAACGTGTTCAGCAACACCGTTTACAATCTACTCGGTCAAACGCTGACTCCAGTAGACCTTGTGGCACGCGGCGGCCCGACTGCTTTCTGGCTGACCGTCACTTGGGTGGCCAGCCAAACGCCTGTAGAAAATATTGGCGTGGGATCGAATCCCGCTCAAGAGACGCAGGTTCCGCCTGCCACCTCAATCGGCGGTAACTTGAGCGGCGCATCTCAGACACCAACTTTAACGCCGTCGGATACGCCAGCGCCATCGGATACACCGATTCCATCCGATACGCCTGTGGACTTCACACACACAGCGCCGTTCTATGACCCGGTAGAAAACGCGGCATGGTGGCGCATCAATACCGATGTGATGGTTGATGGTATGCTCTGGGAAGGCACGTTCTACCCGAACACTGACCTTACTGAGCCAGCCAACCAAGCCCTTAAGCGGCGCGTGGTCACGGATGATATTAACTATAACTGGGGCAGCGGCGCACCAATCTCCGGGTGGGGTTACACCGACTTTTCCGTGCGTTGGGTGCGCGGCATTTATCTGCCTGCTGATACCCAAATCCGCTTCAAAGCACAGGCCGACGATGGCGCACGGCTGTTCATCGATGGCGTTGCGGTAGCTGGCATTGATGATTGGGCAGCCGGCCTTACTG
>JACMMD010000635.1 GCA_014379235.1 Anaerolineae bacterium | reverse complement strand
CTTGAGTCAACATTGTGAAAAATGTTACGACTGATGTTATTGAGCGGTTTTCGCCTGCGACAGTCGTGAGTTGACGCCGCTCTCTATCTGTCATAGACTGAGCGTGACCATTACAAGCTGGCACACCGGGCCAAACTATGCCCCGATCTTTAGGCATCTTTATCAGTTCTAAAATGGTCGAACTCAGCGAAGAACGCCGCGCTCTGGAAGCGCTGCTGCCGACGCTTGGTGACGACACGCTGCAACTCTTCCCATGGGTATTTGAAACCGACGCGCCCGCGAGCGGCAGTTCGATCCGCTCCGTGTATATGAACGCGCTCGACCAATCCGAACTGTACATCGGCCTGTTCTGGGATGACTACGGCGAGTGGACGATTGACGAGTTCCACCGCGCCGGAGAACTGGGTATCACCCGCCATCTCTACGTGAAGAACGCACCCTCAGACGGCAAACAGCGCGACCCACGTTTGCAAGCATTTCTCAATCAGCAGAGCGATGTGCGCTTTGGCATTACACCGCGCTGGTTCACGGACAGCGACGATCTCACGCGGCAGGTGACACGCTCGGTCCGCCAGTGGCTCATTGAGCGCCAGATCGCGCATCACAGCGCCACCACTGCTGTGATCGCCCGCAGCAGCGACGATGTACCGGAAGTGCCGCGTGGACTGATCGGGCGCGAAGACCTGATCGCGGAAGTTCACACGCTGCTCGATGATGGCACACGCTTACTGCTGCGCGGTTTCGGCGGCATGGGCAAAACCGCGCTGGCCGCCACGATTGCCTCTGAACGCATCGACGCGGGCAAAGGCCCCGTAGTCTGGGTGAAAGCGGGCGCTGCCGATGCCGACGCGATTTTTGAGGCACTTGGCCGCGCCTTCGATGAGCAGCAGGCCATCGCCAGCGCGCAGGGCGACGAACGCTTGCAGATCATCCGTCACCTGTTAGCCGAACATAAGCCGCTGCTGGTGCTGGACGACGTATGGAACGGCAGCGCTTTAGCGCTCGTCGTCAAAGCGCTCCCGCGCACGATGCCGCTGCTGGTCACGTCGCGGCAGCGCTACCCGCTGGACGAAACCATCGAAGTGGCTGAACTCAAGCCCGACGCCGCACTCAAGCTGTTGAGCTATCACGTTCGCCGCCGCGATTTCAGCGCCGACCCCGACGCTCAAGCACTGTGCGAACTACTCGGCTATCACGCTTTCGCCCTCGAAATCGCGGGCAAGACGCTCAAAGTCTATGACCTGTCTGCTGGCGATTTAATACAGCGTATTCAAGCCGCGCCGCATGACCTCAACATGCCCGGTGATTTTGGCGAGTTGGGGCGTAAGGGCATCAAGTCGCTGTTGGATGCCAGCGTGGACGCGCTCGATAGGCGACTGCACGACGTTTTCGTGACGTTCGGCGGACTGTTTGAGCCGACATCAACGCCCGAACTGCTGGCGCTGACGATGAACGCGGACACAGCGGATATTCGGGATGCGCTGGAACAAATCGAACTGCGCGGCCTTGTCAACAGCGCCACACGCGAGGACATCCGCTATTATCGCCTGCACGATCTGGCCTACAGCTATGCGCGCACGATGTTCGTCAGCAAGGGGTTGAGCGAAGGGCCGGTCATCGAAGCGTGCCGCCGCTACACCGCCGTCT
>JACMMD010000060.1 GCA_014379235.1 Anaerolineae bacterium | reverse complement strand
CGCATCCAGCAGAATTTTGTCGTTCTGGTCACGATCAATGACAATAAGATCGCCAATGATTTGAACGATCAAACTTATGCCTGAAACACGTTTTTTGTCTATACGCGTAACACTAACAACTGAAAAAACCGTCCAATCATCGTTCTGAGTGAGGAAAGTTGTGACATTTATTCCTTTACGCGCATAGCCGGACATCACTTCGCGCACTGTGTTTTTTAAGGAATCCATCGTGTGAATTCCTCTCGCTCTGGATCAAAAACGATTAACGGGATATTGAAACGTTGTATCACAAGCTGTCCAATTCGCTCGGTCAAAATGCCTTGATACGATAACTCTGATACTGCTAAAAACAACGGCACATCGGCGCGGGCTTCCTCAAGCGCTAGTCGATATAGTAAGAACTTGCCTAAAGCGTTAGCGAGAGCTTCAATCGAAGATGCGACATTTTCTAACTCTTTTACTTCGATCAGAATGACGAGCGCAGCAGCAACATTCACTGCCTCTATATCGATCCACATAATGCGGTCTTCGACTTGAAACGTAACTTGTTCGTCCGAAATTATCCATTCAGATTTGACAAGCGCACGTTTTACAGCGTCATGATAACGATCTTTGGCAGGCATAAGAGCTACGAGTTCGTTGGCGGCGGGTTATCCAACCGGAAACCATGCCCGCGCACGGTGACGATGTACTGCCAGTCCGGGTCGATCTCCGCCATACGGTCACGCAAGCGGCGAACGAGCGCATCTATAGCTTGTTCGCTGACGCCTTCGCCCATCGCTTCCGGCCACACGGCTTCGACCACTGCATCGCGGGTGCAGATGCGCCCCACGCTGTTAAACAGTAGTTCCAAAAGGCGATACTGTGGCAGGCTCAAGGGCGGGTCGATCTCCACATCACCGACGAAAACACGGCGCGCGCCCTTATCGAGGCGCAGGCGGCTGTGTTCGCCAATGTCGAGCGGCACTTTGAATGGCAGCGGGGCAGTCGCGTTCGACCCAACAAACTGGACGCGCACAGTCGCAGCCATCTCGATGATGTCGCCATCAATTAGCCGCCGCGTCCCTTTAATTTGCTCTTTATTCACCCAAGTACCGTTCTTACTATCGAGGTCTTGAACGAAAAAAGCACTATCCTGCTGATAAATGCGGATATGCTGGCGCGAGACCTCGCGGTCTGCGACGACAACATCACATTCTTCGCCGCGCCCGATGACGATGGACTCTTTCGTCAACGTGACACGTTCGTGATCTCCTTGCCCATGATCGACAACAAGCATCGGTTGATCTACTTCAGAGTGAGGCATAAGGCTCGTGCTACCTTTCGGCTCTCAAAGGTGTACTGATTCACTATAGTCGAAATGTTGTCCTACATCAACCGGGCCGCCGCCTCAGTCCAAGCACACTCGCTAACTGGGGAGTGGGATAGGAATTGGCAGCGACTCGACGTAACCTGTCCACAGCCCTTGATCGTTGTAGATTGGCGTGGCAATCGTGTTTTGAATCTGGATTTGTCCGGCAAAGTTGTTGCGATAATAGGCCCTTACCCGTGCTGTGCCATTGGCAACCGTACCATCCAACTGACGGAATGCGACCTTATGGATACAGCGCTGGCGTGGCCCCAGTACGCGAATAACATTTTCTGGATAGCTGGCTGTATCTTGCCGAATGCCGCCCGTACTCATTGAATTAGGCGGATCAAAAATCAGACCAAGCCCACTTGAACTGTTATCGCCTACAATTACCTGCTCCGGGCTGAACAGAAATGGCACTGTGCCGATAGTATCGTTGCTGACTACGATACTAATGACCAGTTCGCCTTCCAGTGTCGTGGGTACACTCGTCGTGCGGACACTCACGCTGATGGGATTGCCTTCGGCACTGGCAGCGCGCCCAATCAGCGATTGATGATTGGCGCGATCAATGCCCTGCCGCAGCCAGATGCAGGGGATAGCTTCATCAATGGCGGGGATGACGTTTGAAAGCACCTGTGGCAGCGATCTCGGCCCGGCGAATGTCAGCAGCAATACCAGCAGTAACACGCCTGCGAATACATTGCGCGGATTGGTTTCAAAGCGCTCAAACCGGGAACCACGACCACGACCTCTCCCCATGAATTAGACTAGCTCCTGCGTGTCTTGCACAATCGACTCTAAGACCTCGCTCAGTGACAACACTTGGAGATTATGCCACAGGATAGGGCGAAGTTCGAAACCATCGCCTTTCATCGGCGTATTGTGGCCGCGAAACCACGTATATTGGCGGCGAATAAAATCGTGCGTGGCTATTTTGGTGGACGTGATTGCGTCCTCTAGCGCCACACCATCGAGTAGATGGGCAGCAAGCTGAGCGTAGCCAAGTCCGGTCATTGAGTACAAACGCCGATCATAACCCGCATCCAAGAGGCGGCGTACCTCATCGAGAAATCCTGCTTCCATCATTTGATCGACGCGACGGTCAGCGCGTTCGTAGAGCGTATCGCGTTCCAGCGTGAGGCCATGCTGTGTGATGGTGTACGGTGGCGGCTGTTTGCGTTGAAGCTGGCTGATCGGTTGGCCGGTGACCAAATAGACTTCCAGCGCCCGAACGACACGGCGCACGTTGCGATGGTCGATATTGGCGGCGGCATCAGGATCATGTGTAGTCAGACGATCATGCAGCGCTTTTGTTCCATGTTCGGCGGCGAAGGCTTCCAGTTCAGTGCGTAATGTCAGGTTCGGCGGAACTTCAGGAATCGTCCAGCCTTCAACGACGGCGGTGATGTATTGTCCCGTCCCGCCAACTAATAAGGGCAGACCGCCGCGTTGGTGAATACTGTCGATGGCGGCGTAAACCATGCGCTGATACTCCGCGACGCTCAACCCTTCGTCAGGGTCAACCACGTCGAGCAGGTGATGCGGGGCGCGTTCGCGCTGTTCGGGCGTTGGCTTGACAGTGCCGATTTCCATCAAGCGATAAATCTGGCGGCTGTCGGCGCTGATGATTTCGCCGTTGAGGGCGCGGGCTGTCTCGATGGCCAGTTCCGTTTTACCTGATGCGGTAGGGCCGAGGATGACGACGAGCGGCAGAGGCTT
>JACMMD010000634.1 GCA_014379235.1 Anaerolineae bacterium | reverse complement strand
GCTGCGGCGTGCTGATATCGCAGGCCGCAGTTGGCGCGACAGGTAAGCCCGCAGGCAGACCGAGCGCGGCGGCGACGTTCGCGCCCGCTGGCGATTGCAGCCACGCGACAGCCGTCGTGTCGGTGATGTTGACGAACGTGCGCTGTTCGATGTTCGACGGGCAGAACTCGTTGGCGCGCAGTCCTGACCACGTATCGACGGTGAGGCTCACCACGAACGCTTGATCGGGCGGCGGCGGCAGGAACGGCTCTGCGAAGAATTCGTTGCGCTGGTTGGCGCAGCTTGCGTCGGCTTGTGTGCCTGTGAGACCGCACACACGCAGCGCCACCACGCCCGACGGTGGGTTGAAAGGCTCGATGCCCTGTATCGTCCGCAGTGAGCGCGTCATGACCGTGTTCCAAACGGGTACGACCACTTGAAAGCCGCTCTGTGCTTGAGTTTCGCGGTTGTCCGCACGGCCCATCCACACACCGACGACGACGTTATTGGTGAAGCCCATCGTCCACAGGTCGCGGGCATCGTTGCTCGTGCCTGTCTTGGCCGCCACCAGACCGGGAAAGCCGCTGATAGTGAGCGCGCTGTTCAGTCCGAACTCTTCGGCGCGGGCGTTATCATCGCTGAGGATGCTTTGCAGCAAGAACGCGATTTGAGGTTGGACGGCCTGTGCAGGCGCGGCCCGTTCTGCCAGCGGCAGTTCAGTGCCAGCAGAGTCGGTGACGCTGATGATGCTGTACAGCGGTACACGTACACCGTCATTGGCCAGCGTGCCGTAAGCCGACATCATATCGTACAGGCGCACATCCGTACCGCCGATGGCGGTGGTCGAATTGAACTGTGCCTCTTGCAAAAAGCGCAGTCCCATGCGCTGCGCTGTATCGACAAAGCGCTGTGTGCCGATGAAGTCGTAAGTCTTGACCGCCGGAATGTTGTAGCTGTTGGCCAGCGCGAAGCGAATCGCCTGCGGCCCGTGAAACTGGCCGTCGAAGTTGCGAATCGGTTGTCCAGTAGAGTAGTTGGTCGGCACGTCCCACAGGATCGTCGCCGGATTGTAGTATTCACTGTTGCCGTCAATCGCGCCGTTGCCGTTGCGGTCAACGCCTTCAAACGCCGCCGTGTAGACAATTGGCTTGATGGACGAACCCGGCGACTGCCACGTCAGCGCGCCGTTCACCTGACCGTCATTCGTCTCGTCGTTGAAATCAGGGCTGCCAACCATCGCCCGAATCGCGCCGTCACGTGGGTCTGTCACCATGATCGAACCCGTCGTCACGCCAATCTGGCGCACCGCGTTGATCTGGTTTTCGAGCGCTTCTTGAGCCGTGTCCTGAATTTCAGGGATGAGCGTCGTCTGCACGGTGAAGCCGCGCCGGAAGATTTCGCCGGGGCCGTAGTCGCGCTCTAGCTGCGCCTGAATGTAAGTGACGAAGTGTGGGTAGCGCGTCAGGTATTGGCGCGGCACGAATTCATGCGTTTCCACCCGCGCTTTGTCCAGCGCGAACTGGCCGCTGCTGACAATCGCCTGCGTGACGCAGAACGGTTGCTCAAGATACGGCGAATGTTGGAACTGCAAGCAGCCGACCTCAGCCATTTTGGCCACCACCGCATCCATGCGGTCAAAGGCGACTTCGCGGTTATCTTGATTTTCACGCGGCACAGGATCGTAGGTCGCTGGTGCGGCCAGCAGCCCCGCGAGGAAGGCCGCTTGGGGCAGCGTGAGATCGGCGGCGCTATTGTCGAAGTAGAACTCCGCCGCCGCTTCGACACCGTATGCCTGATTGCCGAAGTAAACTTCGTTCAAATACAGTTCGAGGATTTCGTTTTTGGAATAAATCTTGCCGATCTCCGCCGCGATGATGATCTCGGCCAGCTTGCGCTCGGCGGAAACCGTCGTATCTTGCAAAACCAACTGGCGGGCGATCTGCTGCGTGATCGTGCTTGCGCCGGATTCAATCTCGCCAGAGCCGACGTTTTGCAAGAAGGCCCGGGCGATGGCTACCGGGTCCCAACCGGGGTCATCGTAGAAACGCTCGTTTTCCAGCGAGATGACTGCGTGAATCATGAAGGGCGAGATTTGGCTCAAGGGTACTTGCGTTCGTGCGCCGCCTTCGGGGCTGTCGAGTTCAGCGATTTCGTCGCCACGCGCATCCAGAATACGCGCCGTCTGGAAGTCCGGCTCATAGCTGGCCAAACCGGCGATTTCATCCTGCCATTCGCCCGCGATGCCCTGATACTGCGATACGACCAGCAGCGCGCCGCAGATGAACGCGCCCAGCAGCAGCACGATAGCGATACCCGCTATCCGCAGCAGCGTGATTCCCAGCGATGCGCGCTGGCGGGCGATAGCCTGCTGCGCGGCGACGGAGCGATCATCATCGTCAATGTCGTAATCCGGTACGACATCGGCTTCGGTAATCGGAGATTCGACGTAGGTGTAGTCCTGCACCACCGGATTGGCGATGGTGACATCGGGTACTTGATAGACGTTAGGCACGGTTTCCGCGCCATAGGACAGCCGCGTATTCTGGTCGATAGCGACTTGATTCACCTGCGTCAGATCGGGGTCGATGCGCGGCACTTGACGCGGCAGCGGCATATCGTCCACGTTGATGACGGCGATAGGCTGCGTTACGGGCAGCAGAATGTCGCCGTCGACCAGCGTATCAACCTGTTCTTGCGAATCATCGTCAGCCAGATATGGCAGTGACCCCTGACCGATTCCGGCGGCGGTGAAGGCACCTGTATCCGGCGCGGCGGGCATACGTTGTGTGGCGTGTGGCGGAGTTGCGGCCAACCATTCGCCATTCTCAAACCGATACCATGTATCGGTTTCGATGCCCATCATCCACCACTTTTGATCGTTGTCGAGCTGCATCAGGGTGCGTAGCTGTGCTTGCAAATCTTCGCGGGAGAGTTCGCCCGCTTCATAGCGCCGTTTGAGAGCGCGCACCTGATCTTCAACGTCGCGGAAACGGCGCGCCAGTTCTTCTTGTTCCGGTGTCAGCGCGACGACGGCAGGGGCAGCAGGCGCGGCGGGTTCAACGGCGACAGGTGCGGCAGGTTGGCCGGCCAATTGTTCAAGCTGGCGGCGAGCATATTCGCCGGGGTCGAGTTCGGTTGCGCCTGTTTCGACTTTGCTGGTCGCTGGCTCAATGATGCCGACACCGACGTTGCTGCCTGTTGAGCCAGTTGGCGCAGGCGCTGGAGCAGCAGGCGCGGATTGTGAGGCGCGTTCCAACGCTTCGAGTTGGCGGCGAGCATACGCACCCGGATCATCCGGTGCTTCGGTTTCCGCACCAGCCTCTGACGCGAGCGTTTGTTCCGGTGACGGCGCTTGTTCGCCGGGAAGCACTTCAACCTGCGGCTGATCTTCCACAAGGCTGGCCAGCGCCACCAGTTCGCTCATGCTGAACTGCGGCTCGATTTCTTCTTCTTCGGCTTCGGGCGTGGCCGCGGGGTGCGCCACCATTTCGACTTGATAGGTGGCTGGCTGCGCTTCGGCGGCGGCACTTTCTCCGCCGGTCACAACTTCAGTGCCGGATGCCCCGATCTTGATTTCGTCTTCGGGTGTAAAGATCGTATCTTCAGGTTTGGGGAGATGCCATATACCGCTTTGCTGCGGGGTTTGTTCCAGATCAGCGGGCAGCGCTTGAACGACGCGCCAACCGCCTGTCTCCGGCGCTTCTGGCTCTTTCGTTGGCGTGCGCCAACCACCGGGCGTACTCGGTTTTTGCCAACCGCCTTTTAACTCTGTCTGATCAGAGGCTTCGGAATTGTCGTTCGTCGGACGGTCTGACATGGGCATCGTCCCTCTATGTGGCCCGGTAAATCCCGCACACGCTAGGCTTGGAAAATTCTAACTCATTATAACATGCTTGCGAATCTTGCGGAAATAAAAGCAGGGTAGAAAATCAAAGTCCCTCTCCGCTTGCGGGGCGGGATTTAGGGAGGGCTTAACTACCTGCAATCACGAACTTGAAACGCATAAGGGGCGCTTCACGAAGCGCCCCTACAAAATGTTATCTCTAGCTGAAATGCTGACTGACGGACAGCGATATCTACTGCTCAGGCCGGGAAGTATCGCGCCCTTCGCCGTCATCTTCTTTGCGCGGCGCAGCGGTTTCCGTCTCATCGGCTTCATCCGCATCAAGCAAGGGCAGACGATCTGTGCGCGTCGCGGCTGGAAGTGTATCACCCGTTTCGGCGGCTTCGGCGTTATCCGGCAAATTAGGCTCGGACATGGCCTCTTGCGCCTGCGGCAGACCCCGGCGTGGGCGCAGTTCAACAGTATCGTCACCGGTCAATTCAGTCGGGGCGATGCGCGTTTCCAACGTCGGCACGTCGGCGGCGGTGCTTGTCGCCGGGTCAACCATCACGTATTCCATCGAACCCGTATCGCGCACATTTTCGGGCGCGTCCTCGCGTTCACCTTTGCGGTTGGCCTCGCGGTTGGCTTCGCTGAGGGTATCGCGTCCGCTGCGGCTGATGCCCGATTTCGGACGAGAGACCAGCGTCTCCGTGTTGGGATTGGTATCCGTCGGCGCGGGTGGTGGGGTAATGACCTTTTCACGTAACAGAATCGTATCTTCGCTGGCTTCGGTAGAGTCAGTAGGAGTAGGCGCGCTGTCCTCGCTGTAGCCATCCTGATCGATGGGGTAGCTAGGTGCATCATCGGGGACGGGTTGCGTCGGCCCATCGTAAAATTTGCTTGGCTTGCTGTCTAGTGTGCCAGTGACGACGTACTTCTCAGCAGAGATAATAATCACGCTCACATTGTCTTCGCCGCCGCGTGCATTGGCGAGGTCGATCAGGCGCTGGCTGGCGCTTTCAGGGTTATCATCGGCCAGCACGAACTGCATGATCTCTTTCGGCTTAACGTGCCGCGTCAGACCATCGGAACACAGCACGACACGATCTCCGACGCGCAGCCGTTCTTGATAAACGTCCACTTCAATATCGTCGGTTTGGCCCAATGCGCGGTACAGCACATTCCGCATCGGGTGTTCTTCGGCCTGTTCGGCGGTGATGTGGCCAGCAGCGACCAGCGCCTCAACGAAGCTATGATCGGCGGTGATCTGGCTGATCGCGGCATTCTGGCTGTTGACCAAATAGGCCCGGCTGTCGCCAACATGCGCGACGATCACATGCGTATCGCGCACGAAGGCCAGCGTGACCGTTGTACCCATACCCTTGAATTTCGGGTTGTCACTGGCGCGCTTAACGATGCTGTGGTTTGCCCTGCGGATGGCCTCTTTCAGCTTTTTGCTGACGAGGGTATCGGCCATCTTCTCGTATTCTTCACGATGGCCGCCTTCTCGGATGGCCATGCCCTCTTCAATCGATTCGACAGCGATGCGGCTGGCCTCTTCGCCCGCAGCAGCGCCGCCCATACCGTCGGCCACAACGGCCAGCAGCAGGTTATCGACCATCCACAAGTGAATGTTGTCTTCGTTGTTCTCGCGCACTTGGCCTTTGCTGGTGCGTGCGCTTGCCCGAAGACGTATCTCGTGTCCCGAAGCCGACATGGCTCTACCATCCCCTGTACACATCCGCTATTGCTTATTCTACAAGAGCTAACGCGGTACGCAAGCAGCATTACGCTTTCGAAACCTTAATGCTTGCTCATTAGAAACCTAACCCTGTCAGTTTGGGCGGCTGTTGTGGTAGATTCTAGCATATATCCCAAACTCAAAAGTCGGGTTTGGGATATATGCCGTTTGCAGCACACGAGTTCCAACAATGACTAATCTGGCCGACCTGTATCGTATTGACAATTTCAATGACACGTTCGCGCTGGGGCACTATGCGCGGGTGTTGGACGCGCTTGACCGTCGCAATGGTTACAGCGTCGCGTTTAAGGTGCTGCGTCCCGAACATCTGGCCACCGATGGCGGCGAAATGAGTTGGGAGTATCGCGCTTTCGCCAACGAGTCCACACTGCTGATGAAATTGGCCGGCAGCCCGAACGTCGTCAATATGATCGACTGCGGCTTCATCTCGTCGGAAGCCGAAGCGCCGCACGATGGCGAAATCGACAGTTTCCGGCTGGATATTATGGGCTTCGTGCGTTCGATGCCGCAGTACGCCGCACGTACATGGCGTCCGTATTTGGCGCTGGAAAATCTGCCCCGCGCCGCGAACCTGTTTTACCTGATGCGCTCGGATCGGGCGGGAATTCGCTGGCGGTTGCCTAGCGAAGAGGGCTTGGCGCTGGC
>JACMMD010000633.1 GCA_014379235.1 Anaerolineae bacterium | reverse complement strand
CCGCCGCGCTTGATTGATCTTCGCCAAACCACGCCGTACCAGCAGTCGGTTCTCGATGCTGTTCAAGGGCGCAATGTCCGCCACTGTGCCGATTGCCACGAGATCAAGCAGTTCATCCAGCCCGATGGTTGGCTGCTGCGTCTTACGATCTTGACTGGTGGCTTGAAACAATCCCTCGGCCAACTTGTAAGCGAGGCCAACGCCAGCCAGCATGTCTTCTGGATATTTACAATCGACCTGTTTGGGGTTGATGACCGCTAACGCATTCGGCAAATCCGGGCCGATAGAGTGGTGATCGGTGACGATCATATCCAGCCCTGCCGCTTTGCCATCTTCAACCTCTTGCACCGAGCGAATGCCGCAGTCTACCGTTACCACGACTTTCGCGCCGTCATGAGCCAGCTTTCGCAAAGCCTGACTGTTGAGGCCGTAGCCCTCATCGACGCGATGCGGGATATAAGGCTTCACGTTGGCGTTGAGGGCTTGAAGCGCCTGCACCAGCAGCGCGGTTGCCGTTACGCCATCGGCGTCGAAATCGCCATAAACGACGATCTGTTCGCCCTTCTTGATGGCAGCGCGCAATCGCCCTACAGCTTGATGGATGCCCTTAAGATTGACCCAACTACCAACCGCATCTTTGCTATCGAGGAAGCGGCTTGCTTCATCGGGCGTGACAAAGCCGCGTTGATACAACACTTGCGCCAAAACCGGACTAATGCCGCGATATTGTCGCAGATGTTCCAGCGGGGCTTTGGGGGCGATAGACCAGCTTTTAACTAACGTAGACACATTCACGAAGAAAAATTAGAATAAACTTTCGCGTCCATTGGCGTCATACTAACATGCGACGCATTTGTGTACAAGTTTTCCCAAGAAAGTCTAACCATGGCTGACATCATTTTTATGGGTACGCCCGATTTTGCCGTGCCTACACTGCAAGCACTGATTAAGAACCATCGCGTCATCGGCGTGGTCACACAGCCTGACCGCCCCGCCGGACGCAATCGCCAGTTGCAGCCATCGCCGATCAAGCAAACCGCGCTGGCGGCGGGCATTCCTGTATTTCAGCCGGAGAAGCTGCGTAAGCCGGAAGCCATCGAAGAACTGCGCCAGCTTGGAACGCCGGATGTATATATCGTTGCGGCCTTCGGGCAGATTTTGCCGCAAAGCGTCCTCGATATTCCGCCGCATGGCTCGGTCAACGTTCATGCTTCACTGCTCCCCCGTTGGCGCGGGGCCGCGCCTATTCAAGCGGTCATTCGCGCTGGCGATGCACAGACAGGCATCACCATCATGCAGATGGACGCAGGGCTAGACACCGGCCCCATGCTCTCGCAGCGCGCCATCCCTATCGCGCCCGATGAAACCAGCCAATCGCTGCATGATAAGCTGGCGCTGCTCGGCGCGGAACTGCTCACCGAAACACTGCCGCGTTTTCTCGCGGGCGAAATCACGCCGCAGCCACAAGACGACGCCCACAGCACACTCGCGCCGCGCATCACGAAGGACGAAGGGCGCATCAATTGGAACACCGACGCCGCCAGCATCGAACGCGCAGTCCGGGCATTTACCCCATGGCCGGGGACATTCACCTTTTGGGGTGATCGCCAGCTTAAAATCCTGAGCGGTTCAACAGGCACAGACAGCGCTGCACCGGGAAAAGTCGTCAAGAACGCGAATGGTATAGCGATTGGCACAGGCGACGGCTTGGTCTACCCAATGCGTTTGCAATTGGCCGGCGGTAAACCTGTAACCATTGATGAGTTCGTGAACGGCCACGCGGACTTCATCGGAGCGCAGTTAACCTAAACGTCAGCAGCTAGAGACGTTCATGAGTGATTGTGAATAATGCACAACCCTCATCGTCGTTACGTGTTATTGTGGAGAGTGAGGGAAATTATTGTTATTGCGCTGGCGTGGATCGCGGCGCGTGGTTGGAGTTAGCTTTATCGTGAACCCATTGCAGCTTCATATTGTGATTGGCGAATACGACTTATCGTTTACGCTAAATGGACTACCAGCGGATATTCAAAACTATACTGAACACGCGCATATCGTTGACCAGCTTCCCGATAATCGAGCTTTCGATGTCGACAATGTATGTGTGCTAACGGTAGCCAAAGGCGAGGATTGGCCATTTCTGGTCATCAGGCGCTACTGCGAACACTTCAATCCCGGCGTTCTGTTCATCCCCGAAACCCACTTGCTGCTGGTTGGCGCAGGCAGTCACCTATCGGCCTATCGCCTCGACAAGCCGCGTAAACTGTGGCACGAAACGCTTGCCGAAAACGGCGAATTTATTAAGTGGCTGCGGAGTGGCGAGTTTGTGCTGATGACAGCCGACTATGAACTCGCCGCGTGGGATATTTACGGCTGGAAGAAGTGGTCGGTCAACGTTGAATCACCGTGGAATTACCACATCCGTAAGGGCATGATTCAGCTTGAGGCAACCGGCAGCCAATCGACTTTTCCGTTAGACATCGGGCCGCTGGAGTTCGAGGAATAGCTCAGTCCAACGTGTAATGCAAACTGCCTATTAAATCCGACGCGCTGTCAACTCGCTTGGCACAGTCGAGCAGCAGATAGCGTCCATCGTCGCGGGGTCGCGCATGGGTATAGCTGGCCATGCGTAGCTGCTGCTTGCCGACTTCCTCGTAACCATCATCGACCTTGATATGCCCGGCCACGATCATGCGCTGTTCGTGGGGGCCGATTTCCGACATCGCGTCAAGAAACTGGCGCACGATGTACTCATAGGCAGGCAGCCCGATTTCGCGCTCGTTTTGTGTAAACAGCGCATCCCACAGCAGTTGAAAAT
>JACMMD010000632.1 GCA_014379235.1 Anaerolineae bacterium | reverse complement strand
AGCACGAACAAGCCCTCCAAAGAAGCGGCCCCCGGGCGTAAAGTGCGCGTGCTGATCCTGATCGAGAACGCAGAGTAGGCTGCCGGCTGCTTAGCGTACGGAATGGGGCTAACGCTTTCACTTGCCCCGAGACGTGCAGCCCGAGCTCCCGCCTGGCGGGTCTTCCGGCGTGCGGCCCACCCGGCGATTTCTTTCTCGCGCCGTGACCAGTCTCAGTAGTTCCCAGTTCATTAAATCGGCATAGGTGAACGCAAGGGGTTTCCTCAGAATGGTTTGTGTCAAAGCAAGACCAAGCCAAGGAGGGGGGCGCCATGCGTTCGAAGCAGAGTCATACCCTATCGAGTCGGGAAGTTCACGAGTGGGCATTGGATTGGCTGCTGGAAGCGAAGTTGCTGAAGGATCACGGCTGGCTCTGCACGGCGGCGGTGGTGTGGAACGTGGTGCTCCGCGCGGCAGCCCGTTCGATTTCGGTGTTTGCCGCCTGTCGGGACTTGGCGGATGGTCCGTGCGATCAAGCGGTGCGGAATGCGTTGGTAGCCGGGCTGCCGAAAACGCTGCGGTCACTCGAGCGGCGGCTGAATGAAGCTTTGACGAAACACTTGCCGCGCGGTCTGCGGCGGCGGGCCTGCGAAGTGGCGATCGACTGGCATCTGGTGCCTTACTACGGCCAGCCCCAGCGCAGCCGCAACGAGTTGTACTACGGCCAACCGCGGCAGGGGACGAAGGAGTTTCACGCTTATGCTACGGCCTGCATTGTCCAGTACGGGCAACGCTATACGCTGGCCCTGACCTGGGTGCGGCGACACGAGAAAACGATCGTGGTGCTGGCCCGGTTGCTGGATCAAATTGACCAATTGGGCCTGAAAACCCGGGGCTTGCTGCTCGACCGCGCGTTCTTCAACGTACCGGTGATCGAATGGATGCAAAGCCGGCAACAGCCGTTTCTCATGCCCGCGATGTTCCGCGGCTACAAAAAGAAGAGCCACCAGAAACGGAAACTGACGGGACTACGCTGGATCAAACGCCAAGCCGCGGGCTGGTATTCGCACACGATGAAAGGTGGCCAGCGGCAAGTCACGCTGCAGATCTGTGTGACCTACCGCACTCGTAAGAATCGCAAAACTGGCAAGCGACTGCAGCAGAAGTTGTTGTACGGCGCCTGGCAGATGAACGGCGCGCCGACGGAGATTCGCGAACGATATCGCACTCGCTTCGGCATCGAAACCAGCTATCGGCAAATGCGGCAGGCCCGCATCTACACCTGCACCCGTGATCCACACTTGCGACTCTTGTTCGTGGCCGTCGCGCTGTTGCTGCGTAACCTGTGGGTCTGGATTCATGAAACACTGCTCGCCGTCGGCTCAGGTCCCACTCTTACGTTACGCCTCGAACGCCTCCGCTTCAAACGCCTTCTCGATTGGATCGCCTCCACCGTCGTCGCCCTACTCCACGACGGCTCAACACCTTACGTCACACTCGACGACTGATCCGAAATGGGAACTACTGAGTCTAGTCACGCCTAGAGCATCTATATAGACAAGGGATGCTCTTTGTCAACTTGGTAGTAATTGCACGATAATTGCGCTGATACTCTATGGATATTCGGAATGATATTCCGAATTATTCCTGGTCGTTGGCGGGGCTGGTTGTCACGAGGATCGGCAGCCGGATAATGGAAATCGGTTTTCGGATTTTCCATTGCCCGGTAAGGACTTAGGACGACAGAAACAGCCGTAAATTATTGCCTGATAGTATCTTACGAGCTACTGGCAACTTTGTGCAATGATGCTGGATAATGGAAATTTCTCGCGTCTGAAGTAGGCCCGAACAAATGTAATCGCGCGGTTCCGGCCTGCAGTGCTGAGTGAATTCAATAGCCAGTCAGGCCGGAACTGCGCGGTGCTTGTT
>JACMMD010000059.1 GCA_014379235.1 Anaerolineae bacterium | reverse complement strand
GGTCTCCAGCCATTCGCCGCCGCCAATACTCATGGCCACCGCTTCGACTTCTTCATCCGCCGCGTTGGGCCGGCTGTAGCGAATGTTATCGGCAATCGTCCCGCTGAACAGGAACGGCGCTTGCGGCACAATACCGAGTCGTGAGCGATACGACTGTACATTGAAAGTGCGAATGTTGTGGCCGTCGATGAGAATCTCGCCGCCTTGAAACTCGTAAAAGCGGGCGATCAATTTGGCGATGGTACTCTTGCCTGCGCCCGTATGTCCGACAAAAGCTACGCTCTCGCCCGGTTGGAGTATCAGGCTAAAGTCATCCAAAACCCGTTCGCCGCTGTCATATTCAAACACCACTTCTTTGAACTCGACTCGCCCGTGTAAATCTGTCACCGTTTCATGCGCCGTCTGTTGCAGGGTGTTATCCGTGTCGATCAACGCGAACACCCGCTCCGCCGCGCTCAAGCCTTGCTGGAACTGGCTCCAGAATGCGGCGACGTTCGTGAACGGAAACCAGAAGCGGTCTACGCCCTGAATGAACAAGTACCACACGCCAACCTCGATGCTGCCATCGATCACGGTCAGCGCGCCAACATAAAGGATAATGGCGGTAGCGATACCGGACAGCGCGTTCAGAGTCGGGAAGATCATGGCGAAGACGAACCCGCGCCGCAGATTAACTTTATACGACTCGGCGTTGATCTCGGCAAAATCGTCGTAGATCATCGCTTCTTGACGGAAACTCTTGGCGACTGAGATGCCGCTTACCGTCTCTTGGATGTTGTCGTTGACCGCCGCCATCGCCTGCATTCCTTTGCGGGTGGCGATACGCGCTAAACGCCGGAACATCATCGCCGAACCGACAATGAACGGCAGCATAACCAGCACCAGCAGCGTCAGCCGCCATTCTCGGCTGAACAGAACGGCGGTCAAAATGATGACCGACACCACTTGCGAGATGATATCGCTGGCCAGCAGAATGACCTGCCCGAACTCCTGCGTATCGCTGGTGATTCGGCTGACGATCTTGCCGGATTTGTGGCGGTCATAAAAAGCGAGATCACGGTGAACTGCCGCCGCGAAAGCATCCTTTCGCATCTGGCTCACCAGATTGCCAATGACGCGGCTCATCAAGCGCCGCCGCACCCAATTGCTGCCATATTCGATGATCTCGGTCAGGAACAGCGCGAAAATCAGCAGTGGCAGCGAGTTTGACCCGTCCGGCAGTTCGAGCGCGTCAATGCCTGCTGAGATAACCACCGGGCGAATCGACGTTACCACCGCGATCAACGTCACCATCGCCACAATCGTCACTAGCTGGTTGCGATGCGCGCTAAAGTAACTGAAGATACGCTTTAATAAATAACCGTCAGTATATTGGCGGTCATACGTCTCCGCATTGAGACCGCTCATGATTGCAGCCATAAGACCCCTAAGTTTTGTTAGTCGCCTGTCGCGTGTTCGATAGTTGTTTTCGTCTGGCGCGGCGACTCGTAGCGAGCGAAAATCCGTTGGTAAGCGTCGGACGTTTTCAGCAAATCCTCGTGCTTGCCCTGCGCGACCACCTGCCCGTGTTGCAGCACCACAATGTGATCGGCCCAGCGGATTTGCGACAACCGATGGGTAATCAACAGCGTCGTGCGTCCTTT
>JACMMD010000631.1 GCA_014379235.1 Anaerolineae bacterium | reverse complement strand
TATGCTCGAAGGCCAGCCCTCCACGCGGGAAACGGCAGAAACCGGCCTCTTCGCAGTTGTCGCCCATAAATGGCGAGATGGCCTGAATACGCCAAGGCGCAGCGAGGATCAACTGCTGAATCGGTTCGCTCGTGCCGGAATAGCCGAGCAGCGCTTGATACATGACAACCAGTTCGAGGTCGAGCAGGCGGGCGCTGCGAACGGGGCCAACGTGTGGAGGCGCATTATTGCGGAAGATGGCCGCGAAACGGGTCACGCCGCCTTCGACTTCGTACTCATAAACGACATCGGCGCTGTTCAATCCGCTTTGTGGTCGCACGATTGGCGGCCAATTGGAGACTTTCACGATCAAATTGCGACGAGCCATCGCTTCGGGATTGGGATAGGCAAGTCCGGTGAGCGGGCTAATGCCTTCAGGATAATAGAATGGGCCGTTGGGCGTGGGCGTCGGTGATGGCGTTTCGGTTGGCGTTGACGTATTGGTGGGTGTACTGCTCGGTGTCGAGGTGAAGGTCGCGGTTGGGGTGGCGCTGGGCGTCACGGTTGCTGTCTCGGTGGGTGTGGACGTGCTGGTCAGCGTAGGCGTGAGTGTGGCCGTAGACGTTTCGGTACTGGTGGCCGTGTTGGTCGGTAAGTTTGGCGTATTCGTAACGATTGCGAATTCCTGCGGGTGAGGGGTGTTAGTTGCGAAGGGCGAGTCTTGCGCCGTCGATGGCAGCACCACGACGCTGACGCTGACAAATAATACCAATAACAAGAAAGCGTTTATCACTCGACGCATCCGCATAAGCACCTCACCGTTCTTGCTGCATACAAGTTAGCGGCGCGTGTGTCTCACGCGCCGAGTGGCCCATTTTACGACTGCGTTTCTGTATTGCACAGGGGCTATTCAACAGCCCGGACGTTGGTAATATAATGAACAGCGAAACCATCTTAATGTAAGTTACGAACGTAGGAAAAGCGGAGGGTAAGGATGTCTGGTCGTCGTTTATTGATCTCTTACGCGCATCCTGATGATGAAAGTTTTGGCCTCGGCGGGTTGATTGCGAAATATGTGGCCGAAGGCGTGGATGTTTACCTGATATGTGCGACCAACGGCGATGTCGGCACGGTATCGCCGGAACTGCTGAACGGTTATGAAACGATTGCAGAACTGCGCCTATCTGAACTGCGCTGCGCTTCGGAGCTTTTAGGCTTTAAGCAAGTGTTCGAATTCGGCTACCGTGACAGCGGCATGATGAACTGTGACGACAACAACCATGAGTCGTGCTTGTGGAAAGCGCCGCAGGAAGATGTCACGCGGCGGGTTGTCGATGTCATCCGCGAGGTTCAGCCGCAGGTGGTCATCACGTTTAATAAGTATGGCGGCTACGGCCACCCCGATCATATTGCTATTCAACGCGCTACGACAGAAGCATTCACATTGGCTGGCAATGCGTCTTATGTGACTTCACAGCGCCCCTATAAACCGCAAAAACTGTATTACTCCGGTATTTCGATCAATATGGTTCGGCTGTGGGTGGGGCTGACGCACTTTCGTGGACAAGACCCGCGAAGGCTTGGCAATAACAAAGACATCAACATTCAGGCGATTCTTGATAACGTTGAACCCATCCATGCGCGGGTCAGCATAAAGGGCTATTACGATAAGTGGCAGCAAGCCAACGCCTGTCATAAGAGTCAGGGCGGCGGTGGTGGCGGCATGATGCGAAACATACCCAAGTTTCTACGCCCGACGCTGGCATCGAATCAGGGTTTCACCCGTGTGTTCCCTACGCCAACTCAAAACCGCATCGATGAGTATGATCTGTTCGCGGGCGTGACTGCGGCGGAGATCAGCAGCACGCCAGAGCGAGAATTGATGCGATGACGGTGGAGAAAGACCCTTCACAGTCGGACACAGACAGTCCACCCGACAATGGGGCGGAGACCGAAAGCCTGCCAGAAGCGGATTCAGCGCCGCCGTCTGAGGAAGACTCAGCGCGGATTGACCGTTTGCTCGACGCGATTGAACTGATTAAAGCGGATCGTCGCGTCGAAGCCTGTCAGGTTTTGCGCGAACTCATTCACGAGGATGGCAACTTCGAGGAAGCGTGGCTATGGATGGCGGTAGCGGTGGATTCGCTCGACCAGAGTTCGCTGTGCTTGGATAACGTTCTGCGTGTGAACCCCAACAACGGTAACGCGGCGGGCGCGCTGTATCGTATCCGGGAGCCGGAAATGCTGCTCGAACAACGGCGCATACGGATGCGTTTTTATCGTGATCTGGCTTTCGGCAGCATGTGGACGTTGGTTCTGCTGCTGCTGTGGGCGATGTTCTTTGCGATTGCGACTATGACACCTATGCCTACGTAGTTGGCCGCCCACCTAGTGAGATTATGGTCGCACGAGCGGAGCATAATACTGCGCGACCACTGCCTGCCCCTCAACGCTTTGTGTCCACGCGATGAATGCACGGTAATCGGCTTCTGGCTCATGCTGTCCCGCGAAGAACAACGTTGAACGCAGCGGATAGGTATTCGCGTAGACATTTTCCAACGTCGGCGCAGTATCATCGAGAGTCAGCGCTCGAACACTGGCATCTAGATAGCTCATCGAGACGTAACCGATACTCTGCGGTTGTGCGGCTACGCTGGCGACCATCGCGGCGCTAGACGGTGCAACCAGCGCGGACTGCGTGGTGCGCCTGTCGCCCATGACCAACTGCTCAAACTCTGCCCGCGTCCCCGAACCGCTCTCCCGACTGAAAACCATCGTCTCCAAATCTGACCCGTCCACCTCATGCCAATTGGTGATATGACCCTGATAAATGGCGCGAAGCTGTTCGACTGAAAGCCCGGTAACGGGGTTATCAGGATGGACGATAACAGCGATGCCATCTTGACCAATCGGCGCGGCCCATAATGGGCTGTCGATGGGCAAATGGTTGGTGAGGAAATAGGCAGGTTCGTCTTCGCCAAGCTGCTCCATCATCGCTTGATAATTGCCGCTGGCAATCTCAATAGTAATGTTGGGCTGGTTTTGACTGTAGCTGGCGGTCAGGTCTCTGGCAAGGGGCAGCGTGGCTGTCGTCGTATACAACCGAAGTGCTGTCGTTTGCGTTGTCGGAGTTGCCGCCGGAATCATCTGGCTGCTGCAACTTGTCACCAACGTGAACGCCACAATAGCGATGGTTCGCCGCGCTCGCCTCATACCCGCTTACATCCGGCAGAAGCGCGGCCCCCCGATGGGAGAATGCCGATTCGGCTGCATCAGTGGCGTCGTTGGTAGGGTTGGCGTTGGGGGAGCGCGCAAAGTAGGCATTTCCTTTTGGAAGCAAACTTCTACAAAAGAATACGACGCTGTAGCGTAATATACCGCAACCTACGCGAGAAAGCAAAGCCATGGCTGCAAGAGTATCGGCGGCGACTTAACCGGGTGTCGTTTGGCCCTTAAGATCGCGCAGAAAGTTGTCCGCATAATCCAGCAGAGTGCCGTTCAAAATCGACTCGCGCAGGCTCATCACATGATGGCACAGGAAATGAATGTTATGCACACTGAGGAGATAATGCGCCAGCAGTTCACCCGCTTTGACGAGATGGCGAATATAGGCCCTCGTGAAGGTTTTGCAGCAGTAGCAGTCGCAGGTTGCATCAATCGGGCGATCATCATTAGCGAAAGGCAGGTTACGCATGTTGAGCCGCCCGAAGCGCGTGAGCGCTCCACCATGTCGGGCGATGCGCGTCGGAATTACACAGTCGAAAATGTCGATACCGCGCATGACACCCTGTACCAAATCGTCGGGTTCGCCAACGCCCATCAAGTAGCGCGGCTTGTTCTCTGGCATCATGGGCACGGTGAAATCGAGCGTGTGGTACATTTCGGTTTTGCTTTCACCTACCGCCAGCCCGCCTACCGCGTAGCCGGGAAAGTTGACTTCGCGTTGTAAAAAGTCCGCAGACTGCGCCCGCAAATCCTCGAAGATGCCGCCTTGAACGATACCAAACAAAGCCTGAGATGTATCGTCGGGATGTGCATTGCGGCAGCGAACGGCCCACGCGCTTGTTCGCGCAACAGCGTCGATGACCACTTGACGATCTTTGGGCGTGGGGCATTGGTCGAAACACATGATGATGTCCGCGCCGAGATTCTCTTGAATCTGCATCGACACTTCGGGCGTGAAGCGGTGTTTGCTGCCGTCGATGTGGCTGCGAAAGGTCACGCCGTCGCTGTCGATCTTGTTGATCGCGCCTAAGCTGAACACC
>JACMMD010000630.1 GCA_014379235.1 Anaerolineae bacterium | reverse complement strand
AGGGCTTTCGGGCAGCGTTGGCTGAGAGTTGGCTAAACGTGGGGCGCGAGAGAAAAAGCGAGTCATGGTATAATAGAACAGGTGTTCAGTAAGGTTGACATCGCTTTATTCGCTACCTAGAATGGGGGCATTAAAGGCGGTTCAGCGCCGATTGATTCCTTTTGTTGAAGTAACGGCCACAGGGAAAAACTTTATGAATGTAGGCTCTATCCGCCGGGTAAACATCGGACAGGAAATGCGCGATGCTTATCTGGACTACGCAATGAGTGTGATTGTGGCGCGGGCGCTGCCCGATGCCCGCGACGGTTTGAAGCCAGTTCACCGCCGCATCCTATACGCGATGTACGACATGGGCATTCGCTCCGACAGCACCTACAAAAAGAGCGCTCGTATCGTTGGTGAGGTGCTTGGCAAATATCACCCTCACGGTGACGCGGCGGTTTACGAGTCGATGGTGCGTATGGCGCAGGATTTCTCCATGCGCTACATGCTGATCGACGGTCAGGGCAACTTCGGCAGCGTCGATGGTGACAGCGCAGCGGCCATGCGTTACACCGAAGTCCGTATGACCGAAATGGGCGAAGAACTGCTGGTAGATATTGACAAAGAAACTGTCGATTTTGTCGAGAACTTCGACGGCAGCCTGTCCGAACCCGTCGTGCTGCCCGCCAGCATCCCCAATCTGCTGGTCAACGGCTCAACAGGTATCGCCGTTGGCATGTCCACCAACATCCCACCGCATAATCTCGGTGAAGTTTGCGACGCGCTGATTTACATGCTCGAAAAATGGGACACGCTCGATGATGTCGCCGTTGAAGACCTGATGCAGTTCGTCAAAGGCCCGGACTTCCCGACGGGCGGTCTGGTTTACCGCCATCAGGACAGCACCTTAGAGGATGATACTTTGGTATCGGCCTATGCTACTGGACGCGGCAAGATCACTATTCGCGCTAAAGCGCACATCGAGGACATGGGGCGCGGCAAGTCGCGCATCATCATCAGCGAACTACCCTACCAGACCAACAAATCCGCGTTGATCGAACGCATCGCGTCGCTGGTAAACGATGGCAAGCTCGAAGGCATTTCTGATCTGCGCGATGAATCGGATCGTCAAGGGCTGCGGCTCGTAGTCGAGCTGCAACGCGGCGCGGAAGCCGCAGGCGTACTCGGCAAGCTGTTCAAGCTGACGCCCCTGCAAGACACGTTCAGCATCATCATGCTGGCGCTGGTCAACAACGAGCCGCGCCTGCTCACGCTCAAACAATGCCTGCGCGTGTACCTCGATCATCGCCTAGAGATCATCCGCCGCCGCAGCGAATTCGAACTCAACCGCGCCCGTGATCGCGCTCACATTCTAGAGGGCTTGCTCAAAGCGCTTGATCGTCTCGATGAAACCATCGCTATCATTCGCAAGTCCCGCAATGCTGATGCCGCCCGCGAAAACCTGCAAGCCGCTTTGGACATCACCGAAGTTCAGGCGCAGGCCATCCTCGATATGCAGCTCCGTCGTCTCGCAGCGCTCGAAGCCAAGAAGATCGAGGACGAATACAAAGAGAAAATCAAGCTCATCAAGTATCTTGAGGGCTTGCTGCAAAGCCCCAAGAAAATGCGTGACGCGGTTGGCGACGAGATCAACACCATCAAGCAGGCATACAGCGACCCGCGCCGCACCGTCATCGTAGACAGCCTTGCCAGCACCGCCAACGCCGCCGAACTGCGGATGCCGCAAGAAAATACGTGGGTATCGCTGACGGTCAATGGCAAAATGTCTCGCGGTTTTGACGATTCGCCGTTCAAAGTAACCGCCGACCTCAAAGATGCGCCGCGCTACATGCTCAGTAGCAACACGTCGCACATCCTTTACATGTTCACCGTCGATGGAAGATGTGCGACGATACCCGTTCACCAACTGCCGCAAATCCGCGATCTTGTCGAGAACGGCGGCTTGCCCTTCCACAACCTGACCGCGCTCACTGAGAGCGATAAAGTGGTCTCAGTTCTCAGCCTGCCATCCGATCTAGAAACGGGCTACCTGTTTCTAGTCACGACAGGCGGGCAGGTGAAGCGTATCCGACTCGAAGATGTACCGGGGATGTCGTCGAATGCCTTTGTCGTCATGAATGTTGGCGACGATGATAAGCTCGGTTGGGCTTACCATACCGGCGGCGAAGCGGAAATCATGCTCGTCACCGCCGAGGGCATGTCGATACGTTTCAAAGAGGACGAGGTTCGACCTACGGGTTTACCTGCTGGCGGAATGCGCGGCATCAAACTGGGCGAAGCGGCTGACCATGTTATCGGCACGATGATTGCTAACGACAACTGGCATATGTGGACGATCACCGACGACGGTGTGGCTAAAACCTCACCCATCACCGAATATCCGACGCAAGGTCGTGCAGGTACGGGTGTCATCGCTATGCGTCTGCCCGCTTCCAGCAAGGAAGTCGCCGCAGCAGCGATTGGTCGCTTGGATGACAACCTCATCGTGCTGACCAACAAGAACAAGCCGCTCTACATGCGTGTCAACCGCGCCCCGCAGATCAAGCGCGGGCGGCCCGGCGGCGATTTCATCATGTCCGTGCGTGAGAAAGAACATGTCACGGCGGTTGTCACCTATCAAGATCGCATCGAAACACCTGAATCCGAAACCGAACTAAGCTAATTACTTCTGTAGGGGCAGGTCTCAGACCTGCCCCTACGTTTTTCTATCACTAAAACGTAATCTTTTTCTGTTACCATTCTTCTAATTCTCGGCAATAATGAATTCTATACCATGACGAAACTCAGCAAATTTTTCCTCTGTGTTGGCGCGGCT
>JACMMD010000629.1 GCA_014379235.1 Anaerolineae bacterium | reverse complement strand
GATGTGACCGGCGGCGGGCTGACGACGCTCACCCATGCCACACCGAAACCGCGTGGACTGTTTGGTTAAAAAGCTAAGGGAAAACATGCAGAAATTGATTGGCGTTCTTACGGTATTTATGCTGGCACTGCTTTCCATGTTGGGAGCGCTTGGCGCTTCTGCTCAGGATGAAGGGGTAGTTGTCATCACCAACGGCGTTATCATCGATGGCACAGGCGCAGAGCCGCTTGAAGGCCAAGCGCTGGTCATCGTCGGCGAACGCATCGCGGGCATTTACGAAACCGCGTTGTATGACCCGCCGCCGGACGCGCAGTTCATCGACGCGGAAGGCGGCACGATTCTGCCCGGTTTTATCAACGCGCATACGCATTTCACCGAAGAATTTACTGACCGCCGCGATAATCATCTGGCGCACGGCGTCACGTCCGTTTGTAATCTGGATACCGCGCTGGAAGCCATGCCTGCGTTCGATATGCTGCGCGACGGCGATTTGCTGGGTGCGCGGGGTTTCATAGCGGGGCCGATGGTGGCGGTTGAAGGCGGCTATCCCGGCATTGCATGGGGCGAGGAAGCCGCCTATAACGTCGTCGGGCCGGACGAGGCAGCAGCAGCGGTGAATGTGCTTGCAGAGAACGGCGCGAATTATATCAAAATCTCGCTCGAACCCGGCCCCGGCGACTGGCCGGTGCTCACGCTGGAAGAAGTGCAGGCAGTGACCGAGGCGGCCCACGCCAATGACCTCGAAGTGATCGCCCACATCGAGAATGCCGATTATCTGGAACAGGCGTTGGATGGCGGCGTCGATATGGTGACGCACATTCCGCATCGACAGGGTAGCGGCGCGCCGTTCTCCGGCACAATCGACGCGCCGGAAATCGACGCGGAACTGGATGCGCTCATCACACGCATGGTTGAAGACGGCGTGCGCTTGATTCCGACGCTGCATGTGATAACGGACAGCCTTTCGATTGACAGCCTGCGAAGCGCTGGCATGATCGAATTCGTGCGCCGCTTCCATGAGCGCGGCGGCGTGGTGGTTGTGGGCAACGATTACCCGATTGAGCCTACCGGCCCGGGCATACCGCTTCCCGAAATGCAATTGCTATCGCTCGCGGGTTTGTCCAATATGGAAATCATCGTCGCGGGCACGGCCAGCGCCGCTGCCGCGTGTGGGCAAGGCGAGGAGCTTGGCACGTTGGAAGAGGGTAAGCTGGCTGATGTGGTTATCGTCGCGGGCGACCCACTGGCTGATCTCAATGCACTAGAGGATGTTAGTCTGGTTTTGCTCGGCGGTGAGATCGCTTTCGATTACCGCTAATGCTGCCCAATTGGTTTTCTCGCTATTCACCTTTCGCCGCTGTGTCATCGGACAATCCGTTATTCCGGGTTGAATCGCGGCAGGTCAAACGCGGAACAACGGTGGCGTTATGGCACAGCAGTATCAAAGTCGCGGCCATCACGCTGCTGCTGATGCTCGGTTTGTGGGCATGGTCGCTGCTGTCGATCTATAGCAGCACGAGTGGCTTGCTGAACGCCCCTTACGGCTCTGCTTATGATGACAGCGACCTACTGACGCTGGTGGCTTGGCTGGCTGGACTGGGCTTCTGCGATAAGCTGATTCTGGATTTCTTCGGTATGTGGGTCGGGCTGCACAGTTTCAACGCAGATGTGACCAGTAAACGTTGGGACGTGCTGCGCCTGACGCCCATCAAAGCCGAAACCATCATCGACTCACGGATCGCGCTGGCGCAGATTCAAGCGTGGCGGCCATTTGTGTTCGTAGTCGCATTTCGTTTCGGGGTGCTGCTGTTGGGTATCGTAACGCTGCTTGTGCCGCCGCTCCTATTTCCGCAGTGGCGCGGCTCTATGCAAGATGTCCGCGATCAACTGCTGCGCGATCCGGTTACGATCATCGGGCCGTTGTTCATCGCGTTCACTTTTTCCGCGTTTTACCTGATCGAACCATACTGGCGGATGCGAATGGTCACGGCATCCAGCGTGGCCGTTGCGGCCAAAATGCGTTCGCTGCCCATGTCTGTTTTGTATGGGCTGTGGCATATCGTCATCGTCTGGTTTTTCCAGATCATTATCGCTGTCGCTTCGTTAATCTTGATGAATATCCTGTTCAACCGGACAAGTTCCAGCCCGCTGTTGGATTACATTTTAGTGGTGGTTTGGGTTGGGGCTGTCACAGTTATCACCTACTTCATCTATCGTTCGCGGGCGCGGGTCTGGCACGCTCAGGCGCGGCAAGCGATTGCGGCGGAACTGATTAACTTGCCAGAGTTTCGCTGACGACAGCCCATGTTACGACGCCTTTTTGACCGCGAGTCGCCTTTCGCCGCTGTGCCGCAGGCTAACCCGTTGTTTCGCAGCGAGGCGCGTCAGGTCACATGGGGCGCTTCTCCGGCTCGACTCTGGAGCAGCAGCCTGTTGGCGGTGCTGGTCGTTATCGCGGTGCTGGTTGTGTTATGGCTGGTAGTTCTGCTTGTGGTGATGGCGACTGACCCCAACTTTATCGCCAACTATCCCGCGTACATCAACCACGACGCGAACCTGTGGTCATTGATCGGCGCTCTACTTATCGCGTTCACCCTGCTCGATACACCGCTGCTGGCGATGATCGGCCTGTGGAACGGACTGAACACCTTCAACGACGATATGACCGCCGGACGTTGGGATTTGCTGCGCCTGTCGCCTGTTCCGCCGGAAGAAGTCATCAATGCGCGCTACGCTTCGACCCAGTTAAGAACGTGGCGTGTGTTGATGATAGTGGTTGGTACTCGCATGGGACTGGTGCTGATCGCCGCACTGACACTGATCGTGCCGCCGCTGTTATTTCCCGGTTGGCGCGGTATCTTGAGCAGCTTCAACAATAGCGACCCTTCGATGCCGCTCATATTCATATCCTTGATTCCGGCGGCGCTGTTGTGGAGCGTGGTATTCGTGGCTGAACCATTGTGGCGGCTGCGCTTGATCGCGGCGGGCAGTATCGCGCTGGCCGTGCGGATGCGCCCACTGCCGATCATGATCCTCTATGGTATAGTACGGATGATCGTGATCGCTTTTCTGGAAGGTATAGTCGTTGTTTTCACGGCTGCCAGCGTACTCGCCATCGGGATTGTGTTCTTAATTCCGTTACTGGGTGGCATTGTCGCGGCCCTCATGGCGCTGCTGGAAGCCTATATCATTC
Source organism: Anaerolineae bacterium (assembly GCA_014379235.1). Taxonomy (GTDB): domain Bacteria; phylum Chloroflexota; class Anaerolineae; order Aggregatilineales; family Phototrophicaceae; genus JACMMD01. Next base: position 3,731 of record JACMMD010000629.1, on the reverse strand, counting down.
GCTCTTTTTACGGCGGACAAATCCGCCAGTGGCGGATCCACACCGTCAAGCAGATGCACATCCTATGGGAACTGCCGTTCATGCCTGTGCCAGATTCAAGCGTTCGCAGTCGTACCCCGCAGGGTTGAATTTCTCCGATTGATACACGCGGTTTTATTTAGCTGATGTATAAATCGATTCCGTTGTTATTATTAAGTAGACTCTTCATCAACGATTCGGGCAGCAGGAAATCATTCCAAATAAGCGCTATTCATTTCTGAAAGTAAATTTATGCACAGGCGTTTTCAACAGTGGTTAGGAACTATCCCCGTTGATGATCTGGTAGAGCGGCGTCTCGCGCCCCTTCTGCAAGTGATCTTGATCGGCTTGATGGCGTCGTTGGGTATCGCCATCATACTCGCGCTGCTTGTTAGCCCGAGCGGATTGACTCTGGAAGCGCTAGGACGAAGCGCGATATTTGTGTTCGCTATGCTGGCGGCGCTGCTGATGCTCCGGCGTGGTCATTTTCAGATCGCGCTGTGGATCGTCATCGCTACCTTTCTGCAAAGTCAGGTGCAGGGCCTGCTCACTCAGGGATTACAGGGTCGCGGCGAAACGCTGATGTCATCGCTCATTCCGATTACGATTGCGGGACTGCTCATGAGCCGCCGCTCTCTGCTGATCGTGGTTGGCGTTTACTCGGTACTGGTGCTGCTGGTCGTCATTGCCGAACAAGACCCGACGACGCTGTTCGTCTACTACGTTCTGGTCGTCGGCATTTTGAGCTTTTTGATCGAGCGTGTTGGCTCAACGCTGCGGCGTGAGCTTGGCAATTCGATAGCGCGTGAGCGCGAAATTGAACAGGCGCAGGCAGCGCTGGCCCAACATGCCGCCGACCTTGAACATGAGATCACCGAACGCAAGCTGCTGGCGGCGGAAAACGCACGGCTTTTCCAACAAGCGCAGAATCATCGGGAACAGTTGCAGGTGACGCTGGCCAGCATTGGCGATGCCGTGATCGCCACCGATAGCGCCGGCCATGTGATCTTCACCAATGCGGTGGCGCAAGAACTGACCGGCTGGCATGGTGAGGATGCTATCGGTCAGCATTTAGACGAGGTGTTCCACATCATCAACGAAGACACACGGGCGGTTGTTGAAAGCCCGGTTGCCAAAGTCATCCGCATGGGAACGGTGGTTGGGCTGGCCAACCATACACTGCTGGTTTCCAAAGATGGCCGTGAAATCCCGATTGACGACAGCGGAGCGCCGATTCGCAGCGACAGCGGCGGCCCGATCAACGGCGTCGTGCTGGTCTTCCGCGACGTGACCGCGCGCAAACACGAAGAGGAACAGCGCAACCTGCTGCAAAAGCTGACGGCTGCCTTCTCTGAGGCGCTTACGGTTCATCAAGTGGCGGAGGTGGTCATCGAGCAGGGGCTAACGGCGATGGGCAGCCACTTAGGGACGCTGTGCATATTGGTTGACGACGGCGCGACGATGGAGATACTCAACACCAAAGGGGTCGCTGAGGAAACCTTTCAGCGTTATCGGTTCACGCCTGTGAGCGCGCCCGGCCCGCTTACCGATGCCATTCGTCAGAAAGAGGTGGTGTGGATAGAAACCTTTGAGGATTACATCCAGCGCTATCCGCAGTTTGAGCCATTGATTCGCGCCAATGGCAGCCAATCAACTGTGTGTGTGCCGATGCTGGTCGAGGGGCATGTAATCGGTGGTATCAGTGTTAGCTTTCGAGAGCCACGTGCAGCGAACGACGACGAGCTAGGGTTACTGGTGACGCTGGCGCATCTGTGCGCGCAGGCCCTCGAACGAGCGCGCCTGTTCGAACGCGAACGGGAAGCTCGGGCCCAAGCCGAACGCGCCGATAAGCTCAAGCTGGAATTTCTGGCGATGATTTCTCACGAACTGCGGACGCCGCTCACGTCGATCAAAGGCTTTGCGACGACTCTTTTGGCTGAAGATGTCACGTTTGACCCTGACAGCCAGCGCGAATTTCTGTCCATCATGGACGAAGAAGCCGATAAGCTGGCCGAATTGATCGAGCAGTTATTGGACGTGTCGCGGTTGCAAGCAGGAGTGCTGCCCATTCATCCCGCGCCGCATTTGCTCATGGACATTGTGCAATCCGCCGCCGCGCAGTTTTCTGTCTTAACAGAGCTGCATGGTTTCAAGCTCGATGTTCCCGTCGATCTTTCGCCGCTCATGGCCGATAAGCAGCGAATTGCTCAAGTGTTAGTCAATCTGGTGGGCAATGCGTCCAAGTTCGCGCCCTACGATTCGGTGATAACGCTGGCGGCGCGAAAGGTCGATGACGGCGAGTTTGTGCAGATCGACGTGACCGACGAAGGTGAAGGTATTCCAGTAGAAGAACGAACGCAGGTGTTCGAGGCGTTCCGGCAGATCGAGCGCAAACTGCTCTCGCAAAAGGGCGCGGGGCTTGGGCTGGCGATTTGCAAAGGTTTGGTCGAGGCGCACGGCGGGAGCATCTGGATACAAGATCGGCCCGCGCCGGGAACGACCATCTCATTTACGCTGCCACTTGCTTTGGTCGAGGAAAGCAGATAGCGTCTCATTAGCATATACAGCTATCATTATGTGCGGACGGTTTAGCGTGAGGATACGGTAATGGTGACAAAGAGGATAGACATAGCGGAGACCAACCTCACTGATTTATTGACGTTGGTTGAGGAAGGTACAGAGGTTATCCTCACCAAAGATGAAGTGCCTCTAGCACGAATGCTGCCCATGAAGCCACCGCGCAAACCGAGTTTACATGCAGGCATGATTCGTACAAGCGATGATTTCGATGAACCGCTCGGTGATGATTTCTGGCTTGGTAAAGAATGAAACTGCTGTTAGATACTCACGCTTTTATATGGTGGGCAGTTGAACATAGAAAACTTTCTCCAAGTGTCTTGGCTGCATGTGAAAATGAAGCGAATACCTTAATTGTCAGTCTTGCCAGTATTTGGGAGATGCAAATCAAGTTTCAGTTAGGCAAAATGGAACTTGATTTACCGCTTATAGACCTCGTTTCGCAGCAGCAGTCAACTGGAATTGAGCTTTTACCTATTTCACTCGAACATATACTCGCTCAACAGAGCTTACCATTTTATCATAAAGACCCGTTTGATCGTCTTATAATTGCCCAGGCAATGACAGAAAATCTCATTCTGGTCAGTCACGATCCGCTCTTTGCGTCCTATCCTGTAAAGCTGCTCTGGTAAACATCTCGAAAGGTACTTCAGTGTCATCCGCATTTTCTCCCGTCACGCCTGAAATCATCGCGCAGTTGAAAAGCATCCTCGGCGCGGAAAACGTCAGCGCCGCGCAAGCCGACATCGCCCTGCACAACAAAGATCAGTCATTTCACCCAGCGCACGACAGCGAAGTTGTCATTTGGCCGACCAGCGCGCAAGGGGTCGCGGACGTGCTGCGTCTCGCCAACGAGCAGCACATCGCGGTTACGCCTTGGGGCGTGGGTACGTCGCTGGAAGGCAACAGCATCCCGGTTCACGGCGGTATTTTGATGACCTTCGAGCGTATGAACCGCATCATTCAGGTTCACGCCGACGATTTTCAGGTGACGGTTCAGCCGGGTATCCCCTACAAAGACATGAACGAGCAGTTGGCGCGCTTCGGCCTATTCTTTCCGCCTGATCCCGGCGCGAACGCCACCGTCGGCGGCATGTTGGCCAGCAACGCATCGGGCATCCGCACCGTTAAGTACG
>JACMMD010000628.1 GCA_014379235.1 Anaerolineae bacterium | reverse complement strand
TGATAAGTCGTCTTAGGGAGAGCATCAATCACAATAACCGAGCCTTAGTTAAGGGAAGTGTAGCCATAACTTTGGAGCACGATAATTAACCTAACAATGCGCTCTACCCAACTAATATTCCGGTGTTTGAATCAAACTGAGAGACGGAAAAAAGCAATAACGACTGCCCGTTTATTACTACCTCTATACCGTATTGTGACTTCTATAGCTGTGTGCGGGAAGTAAGCTGCTTGATATTTAAAGCATGTTCGGCTCTTGGCGTGAGGAAAATATAGCCAGTGGGCGTACAAAGCCCGTCGCACAAATCCTTGCTTAATTAAGCAAGGATTTGTTTTTATCTCTAGTGCTGGGACGATACTCAGTCGAACCCGCGTTCTAAACATACCTTAGAATTTTCGACACGTAGCAACCCCAGCAGTTCAATTTATTTTGGGCATTGATGACTGCCCGGAAGTCCACGTTGTTCAAAAATAACAGGTCGTAGAATCGTCAGCAATGTAATAGCGCTGCCGTTCGGCTGGCGCTAGATCACGGAACAGGCGCGAACAAACATCGTTTCTGACATCGCTGAGGTTCACATCAAAGCGCGAGTAGGTCTGATCCCAATTGCTGACGTAAACTATGTTGTCGTCAGGCGTGAACCATATGCGCGTTCCGCCGGGATGATCGGAGTAAACGCGGCGGACGACTTGCAGCGTATCTGTATCCCACAGCGCAAGCTGATTATTATCGACCACCGCCGCCAGATAGCGGCCATCATGCGAAAACGTCGAGTCCATGCCATAGGTGCGGGCGACTTCCAGCAGCAAATCGCCCGTTTCGATGTCCCACAGTTGGGTTATGCTGGCGCTGAGGTTGACCGTTGTTAGCAGTCGTTCATCGGGGGAAATCTCCACCGAGCGAATCCAATCCGTCGCGCTGCCCATCGTGAACGTGTGCAGGAGTTCCCCCGTATCGACGTTCCACACCTGCGCCCCGCCGTCGAAGCCGCTGGTGGCGAGGGTGTCTCCATCTGCTGAAAACGTCGCCATCGAACCAGCATCATAGTCCTGATGAAATTCGCGGATCAACTCACCGTTGGATAAATTCCATAGGCGCGCTGTGCCGTCGTTATCCGGCGTCGTCAGGTAGCGCCCATCCTGTGAAATATCGGGCTGGGTGATTCCATAATCCGTTTGCATACGCCATACCTGCTCACCTGCGCGCCAATCCCACAGCGTAAAGATGCCGGGGTCGAACGGAGTTGCAGCGAACAGGTAGCGATTATCTGGCGTGAATTCCAGCCAGAACGCTGCTGGTTCGGTATCGTTGGGCAGCGTCTGCAAAAGGTCGCCCGAAGCGGAGTCGTAAATGTGGATTTCCGCATCTGCGACCACCACTAGCGAACCGTCGGGCGAAGGTGAGGGTGAATTGCCCGCGAAGCCATGCGTATCAACGAGGTAGTTTTGATCGGCATTCCATACGCGAATCCCATCGTCACTGACCGCGATAAAACGCTGTCCGCCCTCAAAGAACGCGGGCCGGCGATGAGCGCTGCCGCCACTAAAACGACGCAGTTCGCCCCCAGTCTCAGCATCCCACAGGTAGATCGCGTTCGTTCCGGCGGTTAGCAGTGCTGCACCATCCGGCGAAAACATCACATCGTTAATCGCATCGCCTATCGGATTAGGGATTTGCAGGCGAATGCTTTCCGTTTGCACATCGAAGATGAAAATACCATCGTCGTTGCTGGCGGCAATTGCCTCGCCATCTGGCGAAAAAGCAATCGAAGTCACTGGCGACCCGGCGACCTCTGGCAGCACGGCGATGATTTCGTCTGCTTCTAACGAACGCAAAACCAGTTCATTATCCAGATTGATATAGGCTGCGTGTGAGCCATCCTGTGTTATCGCCGCCGCATCCTGTCCTAGACCCGCTGACCGATCTAAAAACGCGTACTCAGGCGTTTCGCTGCCTGTTTGCCACACATAAATCGGCGCATAGTCCTGAGCGAAGCTCTTTGTGCTAACAATGATCCTTTGGCCGTCGGGAGTGTCCCTGAAGAAGCCGCGAGTTGGATAGCCATCGTTGATAGGCTGTTCCATTAAGCGCGTCTGCGATTGGATGTCCCATAGGCTCATCGCGCCATCGACATCGGTGTGCCCCATGAGGATGAGAAGCTGCAAGCCATCCGGCGAAAACTCAACGTCGGTTATACCCTGTTCCTGACGCGGAAAGTCTTGAAGCGGCTGCAAGGTTTCTGCATCCCACAGCCCAACCGCGCCTTCGAGGTCGCCCGTAGCGATCACGCGCTCATCGGGCGAAAGCGCCACGCTGGTAAATGCAGCACCATTGCCCAACGGAATGATGCCGATGGCGTACAGCAGCGGCGCGGATTGGGTGAGCGCGGCATCGGCCTCTGCCGAATAGCCCATGTTCAGCGATTGCAGGGCCAGCAGCGCGGCCAACTCGGCGTTTTGTGTGGTATTGGGCAGCAGCAGGGTAGACGCGCCAGCCAGCCGCCGCGCTTCTGCTAACTGAAAATTCGCTTCGCTCTGATCGCGGGCCGCAATGGCCGCCGTTTCACTCGTTCGGGCCGCGTTCGCGTTGTTGATTGCTATGCCGCTTAATGCCAGTGCGCCCACCGTCGCCAGCAGCAGCACTGCCACCAGCCCACGCAGAAAATGGCGCGAACGCCGTTCGAGTCCGGCTTCACGGACTTGGCGCGACTGTTCAGCCGCCTTTTCTCGCTGATCGTTGGCGCTGCTGGCTTGCAAGAAATCTCGCTCGTGCTGCGTCAGCGCGAGTTCGGTGGATGTCGCCCATGTGCCAAACTGTTCCAAGCGAGTTCCACGCAGTAAAAAGCTGACATCTTTTTCGCCCGTCAGCCAGTCTTCGGCAGCGTGGTCTAGCTGGCGTTCAAGTTGGATTTCACCGCGGCTCTCGTTGAGCCATACGCGCAAGCGCTCCCATTC
>JACMMD010000627.1 GCA_014379235.1 Anaerolineae bacterium | reverse complement strand
GGGGTCGAACCAGCGGATGCGATCGGGCTTTGGCACGAGGCTGAGCTCGTCGCCGGGCGCGACTTTGAGATCGGACTCGAGCACCGCGCGGAACAGCGCGCCGTTGACCTCGCAGGTGACGAGCGTGTGGGCACCCAGCGGCTCGACCACGCGGGCGATCGCCTTGAGCCCGCCGGGCGCGACCGTGAGATCTTCGGGGCGTATGGCGAACTCCAGCTTGTCCCCGGCCGCGGGACCGTCGAACGAGAGGCCGGCGACCTGCCACCTGCCGTTAGCCCGCGTCGCCGGGATAAAGTTCATCGGCGGATTGCCGATAAAGCTGCCCACGAACTGATCGGCGGGCATATCGTAAACCAGCGTCGGGTTATCGACCTGCAAAATCTTGCCAGCGCGCATCACGGCGATGCGATCACCCATACTCAACGCTTCGATCTGGTCATGCGTCACGTACACCGTCGTCATACCCAACCGCGCCAGCAGCGCCTTAAGTTCGGCGCGCATTTCCAAACGCAGTAAAGCGTCGAGGTTGCTCAACGGCTCGTCCATCAACAGCACTTCGGCATCATAAGCAATCGCCCGTGCTACCGCTACACGCTGACGCTGACCGCCGCTCATCGCGCCGGGAAAACGTTCGAGCATATTCTCGATATGCAGCAGCGTGGCCGCCGTGTTGACGCGCTCCAGAATGACGTTCTTGGCCGTCTTACGCATCTTCAAGCCAAAAGCGATGTTATCGAAAACCGTCATGTGCGGGAAGATGGCGTAGTTCTGAAACACCATCGACACGTTCCGCTCTTTGGGCGAGAGATACGTCACGTCGCGGTCACCGATCATGATGCGCCCATCATCCAGCATACCCAAGCCAGCGATGGCCCGCAGCAGCGTGGTTTTGCCGCAGCCGCTCGGCCCCAGCAGCACCATAAACTCTTTGTCGTGGATGGTCAGCGTTACATCGTCAATCGCAAAGAACTTACCAAACTTCTTAATCGCATTTTCAACGACTATTTCTGCCATAACGTTTGTCCTCTATTTACTTAACTGACCCCACATATTGAACAGGTAGCGCCGAATGAAGAAGATGAAGATCAGCGAGGGGATCAGCATGAAGAAGCCGCCCGCAAACTTGAACGGGTCGCCGGATTTATCCAGCGAGTACAAGATTTGCGCGGGGAGTGTGCGGTTGGTGATGGTGAGCAGGATGGAAGCGAACACTTCGTTCCACGACAGCACGAACGTTAGGATCGCCGCCGCCGCGATGCCGGGAAGCGCCAGCGGCAGCACCACATGGCGGAACGCCTGCATCCGCGTACAGCCGAAAATCTGCGCGGCCTCTTCCAGTTCATAGGGTACGCTGGTGAACACACTAGCGACCACTAAAATCGTCGTTGGCAGTGTGAGCGCGGCGTGCATCATGGCGAGGCTGTGAACCTTGTCGAACATGCCAAGCTGAATGAACACCACTGCCAGCGGCACAGCCAGCACCACAATCGGGAAGGCGCGCACTGATAAGATGCTCAAGCGAATCGTATCGCGTCCGCGAAACAGAAAACGTGACAGCGCATATCCAGCGGGCACAGCTAACAGCGTAGATAGTATCAGCGCTAAAATCGCTACGATCAAACTGTTGAGCGTCGAACTGAGAATACCGTCACTCTGGATGAAGAATTCGAGCGTCTGTGTTGACAGCGGAATCGGCACGAAATGTTTGGGGAAAGCGCGCACGTCTTCCGGCGTACTAAAGGCCATCGTGGCGATCATCCAGATCGGCGCGAGAATCCACAGCGCCAGAATGATTGCTACCGCATACGTGCCAACGCGCCGTAAACGGTATTTCAGCAGCGCGCGGCGGCGTCCAGCGGCCATGGCAGTCGTTCTGTTTACAGGTGGCGAAAGGGGTTCGCCTAACGTTCTCTCGCTCATATGGTTTTCGAGGCCTCTTCTTGCGAACGAACGGCGCGCAGATAGAACATGGAGAAACCGAGCGACAGCAGCATGATAAAGCCCGCGTAAACCGCCGCCATATTCGGGTTGTTGAACCGCGCCGGATCATACCAGCGATAGGTTTCGTTGGCCAGCACGGTGACGACGTTGCCACCGGTGATGGCAACCACGACGGAGAACACCTGAAACGCCAATATTGTCCGCAAGATCAGCGCGACCTGCAAACTGGGCTTGAGCAAGGGCAGGATGATGTAGCGTAAGCGCTGCCACAGGTTTGCGCCGAACACCTCGCCCGCTTCCATATAGTCACGCGGGATGGCTTGCAAGCCCGATACGACGATGACCATCACAATCGAGGTTGCGCGCCAGATTTCCGCCAGCACAATCGCGGCGATCATCCAGCCTTGATTGTTGGCTTGAATGAACACATAGGGCGAGTCAAGAATGCCGAGCGACACCAGCGCCGAGTTCAAAAAGCCGCGCTGGGTGAAGATGGCATACCACAAAATCCCCGACGCAAGGTCAGAGATGCCGAGCGGAATCGCAAAAATATACAGGAATAACGAATTGCCACGAATCTGGCTTTGCAGCACCAGCGCCATGATGATCGCCAACACAAATTGCAGCGGCACGATCAACACGATCAACAGCAGCGTTGTGCCGAGCGCCGTACCGAAGCGGAAATCGCTCAACATGCGCTTGACGAAATCCAACGTCCATTCTTGAGTGGGTTCACCGCTGGTGATGCGCGCCGTGGTCGAATCGTTGCGCGACTCGATGAACAGGTTGCTCTGGCTCACCCAACCCTGAGCGGTTTCGCCCGAAGTTGTTGGCCCTTCGACT
>JACMMD010000626.1 GCA_014379235.1 Anaerolineae bacterium | reverse complement strand
GCCATCGGAGCGCTTCGTCGGTGTGGACTGCCTGCTGACTGCGCTGGATGATGGCTGGACATTGGACGACATCGTTGTGCGTGAAAGCCACTGGCTGACCAGTTCGCGGCGGGTGTTCGTGTACCACTTCGACATCAGACGCGGCACAGAGGTATCCCGCGTGTCGGTTATCAACAACCCGTTCGTGATCCAGTTGATCGCCGCCTATCCGCTGCGCGTGGTTTCCACACTCGACAGCGCCTTCTAGCCGATCCCCCTGCCCTATCCAACCATAATCATTTCGTAGAAGCGCAATGCATTGCGCCCTTATTTGATTTCTTGATTGTATTTACTGCTTGTGAACGGGTTAAATTTGTATACTTTGTAACTTAAGTCGTTTCCGTTTTGCGCGGATTCTTGCTACCATAGATATTATGACATCATTAGATAACTTTCACGGCCCGAACATCGGGTATGTCCTTGAACTGTATGATCGCTACCGTCAGAATCCAGAGTCGGTAGATGCCGCGACGCGCGCATTCTTCCAGAACTGGACGCCGCCCGAAGGCGTAGGATCCGCTTCGACGGATGGCGCTTCATTCGCCGCCGATAGCGTATCGGGTACGATGGATGCCCCGTCGATTGAGAAAATCGTTGGCGCGGTGAACTTAGCGCAGTCGATCCGCGAATACGGTCATCTGGCGGCGCAGCTCGACCCGCTCGGCAGCGAACCGATTGGCGATCCATCGCTCGAACTGGCGACTTACGGACTCAACGAGGACGATCTGCGCGAGTTTCCAGCCAGCTTGATCGGCGGCCCGATTGCGGCTGAGGCGGCGAACGCGCTCGACGCGATTCAAAAACTGCGCGCGGTGTACTCGTCGCGTATCGGCTATGACTACGACCATATCCGCATCCCCGAAGAACGCAATTGGCTGCGCGAAGCGGCGGAAACCGGACGCTATCGCGCACCGAATGACCCGATCAACCCCGAAGCCTTGCTGCTGCGGCTGACGCAGGTTGAGGCGTTCGAGCGCTTTATCCATCGCATCTTTCCCGGCAAAACGCGCTTCTCGATTGAAGGTCTCGATATGATGGTTCCCATCCTCGATGAGACCATCGGCTCGGCGGCGGATGAGAAAACGCTGGCTGTACTCATCGGTATGGCGCATCGTGGCCGCTTGAACGTCTTAACGCATATACTGAATAAGCCCTATGTACAGCTTCTGGCGGAGTTCAAAGACCCCGTAGAGAAGCGTACCTTCAACCACAATCTCGGTTGGACGGGCGATGTGAAATATCATTCAGGGGCGCGGCGGGCGATACAAGAGGGCCAGCCTGTCGATCTGGTTGTGTCGATGGCCCCCAATCCGAGCCACCTCGAAGCGGTCAATCCGGTGGTCGAGGGCATGGCGCGGGCTGTTGGAACGCAGGTCGATCAACCCGGCGAACCACAGTTCGACCCCGATATGACGCTGCAAATTCTGATTCACGGCGATGCGTCATTTCCCGCTCAGGGCATCGTGGCCGAGACGCTCAACCTGTCGCAGCTTCCCGGCTATTGGACGGGTGGAACGCTGCATATCATCGCCAATAATCAGCTTGGTTACACCACACGCCCGAACAATGCGCGCAGCACGATCTACGCTAGTGACCTTGCCAAGGGCTTCAAAATGCCCATCGTCCATGTCAATGCCGATGATCCCGAAGCCTGTATCGAAGTGGCGCGCATGGCCTATGCCTACCTCAGCCAGTTCGAAAAAGATTTTGTAATCGACCTGATCGGCTACCGCCGCTACGGCCACAACGAAGGCGACGAACCCGGCTTCACGCAGCCCGTGATGTATCGCAAAATCGAGAAGCATCCCACTGTGCGCGATCAATGGGGTAAGACGCTGGTGGAGCGCGGCGACATTGATGCCGAAACGCCGGAAGCCATGCTCCGCCGCCAGATGGAAGAACTGCAAGCGGTGTTGGAGTCGCTCAATGTCGAGAAAGACCTCGTAGAGGCGATACCTCTATCACCCGTGCCGGGAACAGCACGCCGCACCAAAACGTCCGTGCCCATTCGCAAACTGCAAGCGCTCAACGAAGCGCTGCTGACCGTGCCCGAAGGCTTCAACCTCAACCCGAAGATCGCGCGCGGGATGCAGAAGCGCCGCGACAGCCTGAAAGATGCTGATGCCCGTGTGATTGATTGGTCGACGGCGGAACAGCTTGCGTTTGGCAGCATCCTCGCAGACGGCATCGCCATTCGCATGACCGGCCAAGATGTCGAGCGCGGCACATTCAGCCAGCGCCACGCGGTTTTCCACGATGTCGAGAACGGCGACACGTTTACACCGCTCCAAGCGCTGCCGCAGGCAAAGGCGGCCTTCGAGATTCACGACAGCCCGCTGTCAGAGAACGCCGCTATCGGCTTCGAATATGGCTACAACGTGCAAGCGCCCGAACGTTTCGTACTGTGGGAAGCGCAGTACGGCGACTTCATCAATGGCGCGCAGACTATCCTCGACGAGTTCTTGCTGTCTGCCCGTGCCAAGTGGGGGCAAACGCCCTCGCTGGCGCTGCTGCTGCCGCACGGTTGGGAAGGCCAAGGCCCCGACCACTCTACCGGACGTGTCGAGCGTTTCTTGCAGCAGGCGGCGGAAACCAACCTGCGTATCGCCAACTGCACAACGCCCGCGCAGTATTTTCATTTGCTGCGGCGGCAGGCGCTTTTGCTGAAAAGTGACCCGCTGCCATTGATCGTGCTGACACCGAAAAGCCTGCTGCGACATCGCTTGGTGGTGTCATCGCTGCGAGAGCTGGCCGAAGGCAGTTGGCAGCCCGTGATTGACGATGCCGCCGCCACCGAACGTCGCGAACAGGTGACGCGCTTGCTGTTGTGCAGCGGCAAAATTTACGTCGATTTGATCTCCAGCGAACACCGCGCTGCCAATCCGTCCATCGCTATCGTGCGTGTCGAACAGCTTTACCCCTTCCCTAGCGTCGATCTGGCGGCGGTTCTCGAACGCTATCCGAACGTCGAACAGGTGATTTGGACGCAGGAAGAACCGGAAAATATGGGCGCGTGGGAGTTCGCACGGCCTCTGCTTGAGGAATTGAACGACGGTAATTGGACGCTCGGCTATGTGGGACGGGCCCGCAATTCCAGCCCTGCGGAAGGGTCGTCGTCGTGGCACAGCGTCAATCAAGCGGCGTTGATCGAGGATGCATATCGCTTAGTGGTGGAACAAGTGACAGAAGGCGAAGAATAAATGGCCATGCAAATTGTCGTGCCGGAACTAGGCGAATCGATCACCGAGGCCACTGTTGCGCGCTGGCTCAAACAGCAGGGCGAAGCCGTTAAAGTTGGCGAAGCGGTGGTCGTGCTGGAAACCGACAAGGTTGACCTCGAAGTTGGCGCGGAGAAAGATGGCGTACTCGCCAAAATTGAGCGTCAGGAAGGCGAAGATGTGCAGATCGGCGACGTGCTTGGCGTGATCGACGAGAGTGCCAGTGCAGGTACAAGTGCCCCTGCCCCTACTCCCGAGCAAGCCGCGCCGCCCAAAGCCGAGCAAATCGCCGCGCAGCAGGAGAAACCACCCGCGCAAGGCAATGGCAGCGCGAGACCCGAATCCGCGCCCGCGCCTGAAGTGGACGGCGATGTGGCCGTTACACCTGTCGGCAAGCGCATGGCGGAAGAACGTCAGGTTGATCTGGCAAAGGTCGAGCCGAGCGGCACAAGCGGGCGTATCACCAAGAGCGATGTCGAGCGCTATCTTGAATCGCAGCCTGCTGCTCCCGCTGCTTCAACTGCACGAGCGACGCAGACCGTGCCGCTGGTTGCTGGTAGCCCCGGTCACGAAGCGACCTTCACCACGCCGCCGAAACCTGCCGCCCCCACGAGCGCAGCTACGCCAAGCCCGAACGGGAACGCGCAGCGCGAGGAGCGCGTGAAGATGTCGCGCCGTCGCCGCACAATCGCGCAGCGGCTGGTCGAAGCGCAGCACACCGCCGCCATGCTGACGACCTTCAACGAAATCGACATGACCGCCGTGATGGATTTGCGCGAACGTCGTAAAGAGATGTTCAAGAAGAAGTTCGAAATCGGACTCGGTCTGTCGTCGTTTTTCATCAAGGCGTCTATCGGCGCGCTGAAAGAATTCCCGCGTCTGAACGCCGAGATTCAAGGCGACGAGATCGTTCTCAAGCACTACTATGACATCGGCGTGGCTATCGGCGCGGAAGAAGGCTTGGTCGTTCCCGTGCTGCGTGATGCCGAACGCATGTCGTTCGCCCAGATCGAGAAGGCCATCAAAGACTTCGCGGCTCGTTCGCAGGCTAACACTTTGACACTGGAAGATTTGCGCGGCGGCACATTCACCGTAACCAACGGCGGCGTGTTCGGCTCTATGTTGAGTACGCCGATCATCAACGCGCCGCAGGTCGGTATTCTGGGGCTGCACAAAATCGAAGATCGCCCGATTGCGCTGAATGGTCAGGTGGTCATCCGGCAGATGATGTACGTGGCCTTGAGCTATGACCATCGCATTGTCGATGGGCGCGAGGCGGTGCAGTTTTTGGTGCGCGTCAAGCAGTTGGTGGAAGAACCGGAAACCCTGCTGATCGAGGGCTAACGGCTTTTCGCAGTTACTTGGACTACTTCGCCGGGTTGGACAGTTCGGAGTATTTCACGCACTTGAGCCATTAGTGGTATGAGCGTTGCCAATTTGTTGTTATGCGCGGTAAGGACGACGAACGCCAAGCCAAGGCTGCCAAGCTGCTGTTGATATTTTAAGTTGCTATCTATCGTCAAGAAAACGTCGAATTTGCCAGACATAAGTCTCAGCAGTTCGCCGTTTTTCTTTGACGCCCAACCCATTTCTGGTACCGTGCGAACTTCATGCTCTGAGAGTTCAAACTTCAACTTACGAGGTAGGCACTCGTCAATGAGGATTCGCATGGGTTTGCGCCATTAAGGTTGAACCAGCCGTTTCTAGAAATTGAATAACCTGTTCACGGCTGACCGTTGGAAAATCATCAAGGAACTCATCGATTGTCTCGCCTGTGGTGAGATAGTCAATGAGGTTTTGAACGGGAACTCGTGTGCCGTAGAACACAGGTATTCCGCTTAGGATTTCATCTGACTTGATAATCAGCGGGTTTTCCATGCTGCCACCTCTAGTTATGCTGCCATTTTAGCATGGTTTGTAGTGAGGACGCTTACAACCGGAGAATGAACTCTCCGGCTAGAAGGCTCTGACTTAGCACTCTAGCCGGGGATTTTAATCCCCGGTTGTAGGCCCTAGTTACCGCCCTGCGCTCTCGATGACCTGCCAGTTATTGATGTCCACCAGCGCATAGAAAAGCTCTTCATCACCGGAAACGAACTCCACGCTCCAATTGCCAGCCTGCTTTTCGACGTAGGTCGTCCAGTCGTCGTAGCCGTCGAGCGCTTGGTCGATGCCATCGGCCTCATAGGCCAGCGCAATGGCTTGATCTTGGAACACTGTGAGCTGTTCGTCCTCATCCAGAGCGTTACCATCTTCGATGCCGCTAATGTAGATGTTGTTGGTTTCCGGCTCAAGCCAGTAGCTCACGACCCATGCATCCAGCCCGCGATAGAAGTAGGTTTCCCACTCCTGATCCCAAACGTTGTAATCGGTGTCGTATTCCCACAGCGATAAGTCACCGACCATCGCCAGCACTTCGGGGTCTTGCAGCGCGAACGCCTCAATGCGCGGCATCATCGCGTCGAATTCCTCTTGAGGCAGCGGTTGGGGCGCAAACGACTCGGTGATTTCGCCCGTGTCGGGGTACACCAGCGCATAGCCGATCCATTCATCATCGGCGCTGTAGAACTCGACGTGCCAGAAGTTCGACTCTTCGTCCTCGAACCATGCGTCCGAGTACCAGCCTTCGTTCATAGCCAGCCAGTCCGCGAAATCTTCCGACTGCGCTATGATGTCAATCGCGGGCTGTGCGCGTGGGTCAATGTCGTTTTGAGCGTTGGCCGTCACTGTCAATAGCAGCGCCAACGCTGCGACGATTATTCCGTTTTGAAGCCAATGTTTATTCATGAGTTATTCCTCAGTATCGTCGCTTTGTAGGGGCGCTTCGCGAAGCGCCCCTACTGCTTGAATGTTTAGCGTGGCCGAACAAGGCCCAACGGCGTGATGGTATGGTTCGGAAAAACCTGATCGAGCGCGGGATTCATCAGCCGATTTTGCACGATCTCGGCCAGCACGTCGCGGTAATCGGTGGTGATGGCGAGGTCGCCATCGTCCAGCGCTCGCGGATCAAGCGTCGGCCAATTGCTGTACACCTGTCCGCCCTCGATGCCGCCACCCATCAGCAGCATAAAGTTGCCATGACCATGATCCGTGCCCGCGCTGGCGTTTTCTTCGACGCGCCGCCCGAACTCGCTCATCGTCACCAGCGAAACGCCGTTCATCGCATCGCCAAGATCGGTGTTGAAAGCCGCTAATCCCTGCCCCAACTCACCGATCATGTTGGAGAACGCGCCGCCGTCCGTGCCTTGATTTTCGTGCGTATCCCAACCGCCGAAGTCCACACAAGCGACTTCTAGCCCGACGTTGGCTTTAATCAACTGTGCGATCTGCCGCAGCCCCATGCCGAACTCGGTATCAGGATAGACCGCGCCGCTGCTGGGCTGATACTCAACCGCGTTCAGCGCTTGCAACACCGTCATGGTATCGAATACGAGGCTGGCCTGCCGCCCGATTTCGTCCGGCGGCGCTTCAATACGGTAAAGCTGTGCCAGTGTTTGCTGCATTCGCGCCAGTTCGTCCTCGCGTCCGCGCAGGTGAAAGTCCGCAATCGAACGCAACGACAGCGACGACACCGGCCCGCGCAGCGAGTCTTGCAGCATCGCGCCCATGCCAACAGCGCGGAACGGCGAATTGTTTTGCCATGCAGTAGATTGTAGATGCCGCCCGATCCAGCCCGTCGTCACGCCTTTATCGCCGGGAGTGCCGTGTTCCATGAACAACATCGCGTCGAAGTGCGAACGCGACGAATCGGTTGAGCCAGCGGCATGAACCACCGCCAGTGAACCCGCGTCGTAGATCGGCTTGAGCGATGCGAGACCGGGATGAAAACCGAAAAAGCCATCGAGATCAACCGCCGTGAAGTAGTTCGATCCCGGTTCGGGCACGGCCAGGGTCGGACGTTGATCGTAGTAGTTCGAGCCTTCGCCAAAGGGAATTACCGCGCTGAGGCCATCTGTGCCGCCGCGCAGGAACACCGATACCAGCACGTCGCCGGGAGCGCCTGACTGCATCTCCGGCGAACGAAACGCAAGGCGCGGCATCCACGACGGGAACAGCGTTTTGCTAATGCCGATTGCCCCAACTGAGCCGGCCTGCTTGAGAAAATCACGTCTGGTTTTCATATTTTTTCCTTACCGCCACTGATACAGCGGCGATGCCAGCATCAGCCCGTACAGGGACGCCAGCTTGTTTGCCATGACTTGTCCGCTTACGGGCATTTCTGCGCCCGCGCCTTCTGAAGCATAGTCGATGAACGGTGCAGCGGCATCTGCTGGCAGCGGAATGCCAAATACCTGCGCGCCAACCACGCCCACCAACTCCCCCACCGTCGCTGGCTGACCAACGCGCTCGTAGATTTGAGAAGCCATGCCGCTGTCTTGTTCGCTGAAAGCTGTGTGCGTGAGTTCCATGGCCACGTTCCAGCGCGCCAACAAGCCGCTACTGGTCATCCAATCTTCGGCAGTGTCGGGATAGCCATCAGGCGGATACCAGCCGTAAGGCATATGCGCCAGTTCTTGCAGCATGGATTCCATGCGCCAGTAATCGTGAATGTCTGTGCCTGTCGCCCGTAACGCGCCGATGAAAAAGTCCAACGGGCGGCGGAATTTTTGGCCCGCCGATGCCGCGAACTCCGGCGACAAAAATAGGTGACGCAGCACGGGCCGAATTTCGCCCGCGTTATCCATCCACACCTGCGCCATGCCGTCGATCAGGCTTTGTGGCGGATCATCGCTGACGAAGCGCACTGCCAATTTAGTGCTGATAAACTGCGCCGCCGAAGGATGGTTCGCCAGAATACTCAGGACGTGCAACCCATCCTCGATACCGCGTTCGCTAGGCAGCGTATGACCGAGGATGCTCTTTTCGCCCGTGTCGTGAACGGTGATGTCGAAGAAAAAGCCGTCGTCGCTGCTGTTATGCACCGTCCAGCCCGTGAAGGCCCGGGACACTT
>JACMMD010000625.1 GCA_014379235.1 Anaerolineae bacterium | reverse complement strand
ATTGCGGGCCTTGCGAGCAGCCGCGAAAAGCCCGTTGTTGCGCCCTGCCTTATGCGAAATGTGATAGTAAAAATCAGAAAGTGATTGTTCGTTTGTTGTCATGGAGCGTGTTTTATTGTTCGGCTGAGGGAGCGAACAATCCGGCTGAGGGAGAACCGATAGAAAATCTAGGATTTGCCGTAACTCTTGGGGTTGAAGCGTTTTTATAGGTAGATCGTTGATGGGCTGATATGGTTGGCCGTTGATGATCGTTGGCGGTGCAACCACGTATTTGCCTTCGGCTTGAAGATCGCCACCGCGTACTTTCTTACTGGCGACTGGAAAGTTCACGCGCCAGTAAATGTGCAGCCCTTTGCGACCCGGTGTTCTGACGGTATAAGTTTGCAGGAGATCGGCCATTCCGTGATTAAAATCACGGAATGTAGCGTTGGCATCGTCGTCCAGATCGAGAACGATGAGCTGTGAAACTCTGCCGCAGACGATGCCAATGCCAATATCAGGATTCGATTCGGAAAACCAATGCGTGATTTCTGCAAGTGTTGGTTGGCGTTTTTGGAAGGGTTTCCATGTCGTCGCGGCGGATTTGACGTTGTGGCTGCTGCCTGCGTTGACCGGAATGATCGAAAACCCGTCGTTTTTATAGCGTTTTGCGGCCTGAAATAGGCCGTTTTCTGTTAGTTTTTGTTTAAGTTTTTGCAAAATCTGCTCCCTAAAGTGTCTGGATAGGGCAGCAGAGGTTGTTTTTATCTCTAGAAAAGACTAGAATAAATACAAATCTGCTGCCAAATCTGCTGCTATTGCTGCCGATTTCTGGCAACAAATGAAATGTTTTGGTGCAGAGCCGCCCACTAAAGTAGCTCTGTACCGCTCAATGCAAAGACGATCATCATCATGACTGCCTGTGTTCTCCCTCAAATGTGAGCACAGGCGTTTTCTTTTTTCCGACGCGGCCCATTTTACAAGGTCTTGCGCGTCCTGACGAATCTTTAACCCGTCGCCAATCAGGCTGTTACATCAACCCTCAATGGCTTTTTCCAAACTATCCAGCCAACGCCGAATTTGGGATATTTCTTTCCGTAGCAGATATTTGGTATGTGGATCTGATGCCCCTACCCCACTTCGCAGTTTCATCAGCCTTTTTAGGTAGAGTTTATCCAAATCTGAGAGAAGACGTTGGCCTTGATACTCTGGCGAATCAGCCGGTGGGGGAGTCGGATCATTTTCAACTTCCGTGATTTTAATCACGGAATAGCGTTCGTTATCACCTGCTGATAATGCCAGCGCGACTAATTCTTCGTCGGTTTTAGCAGCGCGTTTTAGCGACTGAATTTGGGTTATTGACCAATTCAAATCGTCCGCGATTTGCCAGACTTCATCCGGCAGCCGCAGCATGTCACGATGCTGGCGAAGTTGATCGGGATGTTTGAGGCCGGTAGCGTTCAATAGAATTTCGCTCTTACCATGCGGGATGCGATGGGTGCTGCCATCGGACACCTGCGCGTAGTAAACGCGGTCACAAGTCCCGCGCTCGACAATGTGATTGTAGGGTGCGAATTGGTGTTGATCGCCCAGTAGACCCATTAACAGAATTGCAAACTGCCGCGCTCGACCTATCGCGTTGAGGTCTTGACGGGCGTTGTTTTCGGCAGCTTGCCGCCAGATGCTGACATTCTGAACCACCCGCGCTGGAATTTTTGACCAGCGATCATCCTGAAAATGTGTCCATAGAAGATGGTATGCCAGCCAACGACGCTCACCCGTTTCGAGGCGATACTGGCTGCGATCATGAGCGACTGTAATAGGATTGGTAAGACCCTCTATCTTTATGCTAACTGCGAGGTCAGCAATAGGAAGGAAGGCGCTTTCTATTGGTCCGGTTTTTTCGGGGCGGGTTTCGGCATCACCATGTGCGTTCAAGTAGCCGTTGATGTCGAATGAGTCATTGCCGCGTTCGTTGTGAACCAGATCGAGCCACAGCGTGAACAATTCGCTGACGGTTTCAGGACGTCCGTTCCAATAGACTTGCAGCGCTGAAGGAAGCGTCCGGCGCGGCTGTGCCTGATCGGGATAAATGTCGAAGATACTGATAGGTTCGATGCTGTCGTAGTTGGCTTCGGAGTTGGCTATCGCGCCGTAGATCGTCGAATCGACTGCACGCAGAGTCGAGGTTGAACCCGTCTGCGATGTCGAGCGGAACATGTTGTTATTGGCTATCTGCTTGCGTTTGTCGCTCGCCATTGACGGCTTTCTCCACTCGACTGACGACCTGCCATGCCTCTGCCGCCGCCGCGCCATCTGGCTCGAAGGAGAACACCAGTTGGCCCATGATCGTCGCTTCCACCCACGCGGTACGCTGGCGTAGGGGACTCCAAACGAGGTCGCCAAACTCTTCGCGCAACTGCTTGAGGCTTTCGCTGTGCGCGACGGTCTGGGGACGGTACATCGTGGGCAGGATGCCGAGCATTTTGAGGGTACTCAGTCCCATTTCCTGCCGCGCTTCTTGGGCCATATCGGCGTGAGAGATGCTCTCGGCCAAGCCGTCGAAGCTGAAAAATTCGCATTTGGTGGGATAGATGATGTAGTCCGTCGCCATGTAGATCGAGGCGTGAAGCAGCGATGGGGTAGGCGACGTGTCGAACACGATCACATCAACGGCTTCGCGCAGTTGGTTGAGGCGTTTCTTGACGCGCAGGGCATCGGAGATCGACTCGGAAATGTGACGGGTTTCGATGTTGGACGGGATAACGAATAGCTGCCCTTTAACGGGCTGATTGGGGATGCCGTACCATTCGGGCGAGACATGGCGCATCACGTCTTGAAAGCGGGCGTTGCGAACCAGCAGGTTGTAGAAACCGGGTTCTTTTTCCAGCCCCATGGCAACAGTAGCATGACCCTGCGGGTCGGCATCTACTAACACCACACGATGACCCTTGATTGCCAGACCTGCGGCGATATGGGTTGCCATCGTCGTTTTGCCAACGCCGCCTTTTTCGTTTAACAGCGTGATGATCTGCATGGTGTGACTGATGCCTCGTCGCTCGTTCGATTAGTGGTGGTTAGTTATCACGCCACGACTTAATCACGGTTGTTTGTCCCTTGTCGGTGGTGCGATACATGAACATATAACCAATGGGCCCCGGAAATTCGCGGGCATCGATTTCGACCAATTCGGCATCACTGAGGCGTTGAAGCAGGTCGACATCGTGAGGGGTGAGGCGGCGCTTGTGAATAGCTTCCGCGATTTCTGCGCGTGTCAACCACTTACCCTCGGCATCTTTGAGCACCTCTAGCAGCTTATAAGCGTGTCCGGTAAGGTCAGTAGACCCGTGTTGTGGTTGTACAGTACGCATTGCCCACCTCAATAATGCAGTGTTATGCAAGTGTATTATGATTCGACTGTCTTGGCAACAGGCAGATTCCTGCGGTGACATGCTACGTCGCATAAGCATATAATGTACACAAGAATAGTCATTTTGCAACCTGTATGCTAGAATTGGTTTGTAATAATTTGCCGCGAATGGAAATCTCACTTAGAATTTTAGGCGAACGTTGGCACATCCCCGCCGTAATTTATCATCCAAATTAGACGCGGGATTCTGCTGCGCTTACTTTGATTTCGACGCGCTTCGGTAATAGATGCAGCAGCAGTCTCGGGAGTTGGCATGGTAAAGGTTTTGAATCGGCTGTTTCGGCTGCGCCCCGGCGAAACAGGCATTGTATTGACTCTGGGGTTCGTCTTACTTGCCAATTCGATGGCGCTCGAATTATCAGATGTGGTGGCTGTTAGCGGCTTTTTGAGCCAAGTAGACGTGTCGAACATCCTGATCGTGTGGGCCATCGACATGGTGCTGATTCTGCTGACTGCGGGCGCACAATCTCTCATCGTTGACCGTTTTGACCGACTACGGTTCTTACAGGCGATGATATTCATCTTCGCTATGGTGTACGTCGTGCTGCGGCTGATGTTTGTTTTCAAAATACCGGACGTGGTCAATTACGGGTTTCTGTTTTTGCTGGTGGAACAGCAGTGGATTTTCTTCCCGCTGGTTTTCTGGATTTTGGCGAACGATATTTTCGATATGACTCAGTCGAAGCGGTTGTTTCCGTTCATCGCCAGTTGGGGCTTCGTCGGTCAGATTTTAGGGTTGGGGCTGGCTGCTGCTGCGCCCGCGCTTCTAAGAAATTTGGGCGTGTCGCCGGCGGAACTGCTGTCGTTCAATGTGCTGATTTATCTGGTGGCCTATGTGGCGCTCACATTCGGGCTGCGGAATATCAAGCTTCGTAAAACGCAGGCCAGCAAGGAAACGGCGCGTGAGTCTCTGACTGAAGGTTGGGGCTTCGTGAAAGAAGTTATGTCGTTCCGTTATTTGATGATGGCTGTGTTGGCGATGAGTCTGGTTATCACCATTGTCGATTTTCATTTTCTGGTGGTCTCGGATAAGGTGTTTCAGAATGCGGCTCCCGGCAGTTTTCAAACGTTCTATGGCCTGTATCGACTGGGCGTGACGATCATCGCCATCACTATTCAGGCGACGATTTCGGGACGTTTGATCGAGCGCGTCAACCTCAAGACTATCTTTCTGGTGCTGCCCTATACGATGGTTGCAAGCGTCGGTGTGATGTTTGTGCCGACGCTTGCCGCCAGTGCGATCAGCAGGGCGCTGCTGCGTTTGACTAAGAACGCCATTGATGACCCCGCACAAAAGGCGCTGCGGGCGCTCGTGCCAGAAGAGCGGCGCGGACGGGTGAGCATGTTCATGGACAGCTACCTGTTTGCGATTGGCGTGATCGTCGGCTGTGTGCTGACGGGAATTGTGGTTTTCTTTGGGCTGCGTTCGGGGAATCCCAATTATTATTATATCTATCTCGGTATTGCGGCGGCGGCTGCGCTGTTTTCGGTCTGGGCGATTTACCGGATGCGGAAGGTCTACGATAGCAGCCTGTTCAACTGGCGCTTGAAACGGCGTCAGCGTGGCGGAAGTATCCTTGATAGGCTGGTTTGAAAGAACCTCTCCCTAAATCCCTCTCCACAAGCAGAGAGGGACTTTCAGAGGACGGAGATGTAGTTTAGGTGCGGGCGACGCATGCGTCGCCCCTACAATAGAGGGCAATTAAGGTTAGGGGCGCGGATGAAGTCATCGATCACTCTACAAACTGTGTGGCAAAAGCCGTGGTACTGCGGGCCGACTGTGCTGGAAATTCTGTTTTCGCATTTCGGGCGGAAGGTTTTGCAGGATGATGTGGTGGTGGCCGCTGATATGGCCGACTCGATCATCGGGCGCGGCTGCCGAATCGATGAACTCGGAGTGGCGATCACACGGTTGGCGGCGGATATGGTGCTGCTGGCGAAATATAATTCGAGCGTGGACGACGTGAGCCGCTTGACCGCCGAACATAATCTACCTGTGGGCGTGGAATGGCGCGGAACGTTTCTTGAGCCGGATGGAACGATCTGGGAAGAGGGACACTACAGTGTTTTGACGGGCGTTGATTGGGAGTCGCAGACGATCACGCTGGTTGACCCGTTTTACCCCGGTACGAATACGGCGCATCGCGGCGGGGTGATTGGCATTGCGGATTTCGAGGCGCGTTGGTGGGACGAGAACGATGTTCCACTGCCGGATGATGCCAATACGACTGAAAATATCGAAACGTGGGGGCTGATGTTCGTGCTTGCGCCAGTGTCGCAGGCAGGGGAGTTGGCCAAGCGGGGACTGCGCCCGATCTCGGCGGATTTACTGCGTGAACATCGCAGGATTGAGAAGCTGAGAAGCAGGGAATTTCAAAGGGTGAAGTCCCTCGGCTAGAAAACTCGAATGGGGTGCAGCGCTAAACCTGATTTTCACGGGCGGTTCGTGAACCGTCCTTACAGAGACGTGAATGTTTAGATGTCCGTAATAAAGGTTATGAAATACGGTGCTTGATTCGTAGCATGTAGCACCATGATGTACACTACACGCATGAACGAGAACTTAGATTGACAGGATTTGCTATGGACGCTGCCGCTGTACCAACCCAGATGCCAACCAAACGAAATATAACGGTCAGCCTGCGCATTAAGCTGCTGATCGCATTTTTCTTACTGTTCACGGTTATTTTTTCGGCTGTATTTTACTGGTTCTACAACTTCGCGGCGGCCCGTGCGAATGACCGACTGGTCGAAGACCTGTACACGCTGGTGGATGCTGGATTGTTCCGTATCAATGGCGATGAGTTCGAGGCGCTGGTGCGGGAAGGTCAGCCGAACGCGGCAGGCTACAGCGATGATCCGCGCTACATCGAACAGGTGACGTGGCTAGCGACGATCAAGAACGTCGATACACGATCCGGCCCATCTACGATGATCCGCGATCCAGAGAACCCCACCGTGTTTCCAATTGTTGGCAGTGCGAACGCGGTCTTAAGACCGGATTCTGCTTCTACTCCGCGCTTTCTGAATCCTGATTACGCGATTGTGCTCGATGATGCAAGCCTGAATGGTGAGTTCTCCGGTTTCCGAGAACTATTTGAAGGCGAGCGGGATCGCTGGTATTTCGGCCCCTATGAAGATCAGTACGGCCAGTGGATTTCGGGTTATGGTGCAATCAAGAACTCGAATGGCGATGTGGTCGGTGTGGTCGGTATAGACTATAACGCGGCCTATTATTTCGCTGTCCGGCAGAGCGTGGCTGACGCGGCGATTCCTGCGTTTATCATCACTTACGTGGTGCTGTTTGCGGCGGTATGGACAATCGCTTTCGTCATCACGCGGCCAATTGCTAAACTGACACGGGTGGCTGAACGTATCGGTATGGGCGATTACAACCAAGACTTGACCAGCATGACGGGCGGCTTATTGCATGACGAGATCAACAAGCTGGCCGACATGTTCGAGTTCATGGTCGAGAAAGTCCGCGAACGTGAAGAAAAGCTGATTAAGAAAGTCGCGGAATTACAGATCATCGTTGATACGGGCAAGCTCGATGAACAGGTGAGCGAGATCGTGGACAGCGACTTCTTCCAAGATTTGCAGGTCAAGGCGAGTTCGCTGCGGCAGCGACGGCAGCAGTCGAGCGCTGCCCATGCGGCTGCTCTCGAAGATCTAGCGAGTCCTGCGCCTGAACCTGCATCCGAAGATAAAGCGACTTCTTGAAGGGGCAGTCGATACGTGCCCCTTACTTAATTTCGATGCCGTGCCATTGTCAGAAAAGCGCCGGGGGCTAGGCTGCCACTGGCGCTTTTTGCGCCTTAACCCGTGACTTTGAAAGGTGACGCGACT
>JACMMD010000624.1 GCA_014379235.1 Anaerolineae bacterium | reverse complement strand
TCGGACAAATCGAAATGGGCGGCAGTATCGTTCACTTCGAGTCGATTGGCGATGCCATCAATCAAGGTGTCGGCGTCGTCCGTCAAGAGCTTGATCTCGTGCCAGAACTCTCGCTGGCCGAGAATATTTTCTTGGGCAGCGAATCCACTTTTACGCACATGGGTTTCGTTGATCGTAAAGCGATGGTTCAGGCGGCACGCCCCTTGTTGGAACGCATGGGCTTGAACTACGAGCCATCGACCAAGCTGCGTGTGTTGTCGATTGGTGATCGTCAGCTCGTGGCGGCGTCCCGCGCTTTGCGTAACGCAGCGCGAGTGCTACTGCTCGATGAGCCAACATCATCGCTGACTCCGTGGGAAGCGGAGCGGCTTTTCGCTCAAGTGCGAACGTTAGCCGAGTCCGGCGTGGCGATCATCTATATCTCGCATCGCGTCGATGAGGTTACGGCGCTGTGTAACCGTGTCGTTGTCTTGCGCGACGGCGCGGCGGTTGGCGAGTTCAAATCGCCGCCAGCAGAACAGGCTCAAATCATCGACACCATGGCCCCCGGCGGCCATACTATCGCCAGCGACGATAACCGCACTCCCGGCGCTGTGCTGCTCGAAGCACAAGCGATTCAAGTCGGCAAGCACGGCCCCGCATCGTTCCAACTGCGCGCTGGCGAGATCGTCGGCTTTTTCGGGCTGATCGGCGCAGGGCGAACCACCCTCGCACGGGCGCTGGTTGGTGATCTGCCGCTCGACAGCGGCCAAATTTTATTCAAAGGTCAGTCGATTCATATCGCCTCGCCCTATCACGGCTATCAAGTCGGCGTGGCTTATCTATCAGAAGATCGTAAGCGCGAGAGCATCCTACCGGGCATGAACCTGCGCTCGAATATCACCGTGCGCGCCCCGCAGGATACCGCCAGCATGGGAGTGCTCAATCAGGGCAACATGCGGCGGCTGACCAACGCGCTGATTCAAAAACTCGGCGTGCTGCCGCCCAATCAAGAAACGCAAATTGAATCCTTGAGCGGCGGCAATCAGCAAAAAGTGGTGCTGGGGCGTTTGCTGGCCGATTCGCTGGACGTGCTGGTACTAGATGAGCCGACACACGGTATCGACGTAGCCGCCAAGCGTGACCTGCTGGCCCTGCTGCGCGAGTTAGCCGAACAGGGCAAAGCGATTGCCTTTATTTCGTCGGAACTGCCGGAACTGCTCAACGTGGCAGATCGAGTGTTAGTCATGCGTCGGGGTCAAGTCGTAGGCGAGTTCCGCCCCAAAGACGCCACCGAGCGCGATGTTATGGGAGCGGCTGCGGGAGAAGGCAGAGCAAGATGAGTATTCAACAGGGAAACCTTGAACCACAAACGCCACCATCGGCGGCGCGTTCGTTATTGAGCGGCAACTTTTGGGGACGCTTCGGTGTTCCGCTAGCGCTGCTGGCGATTGTACTGCTCTTTACGGCGGCGTCAGACAGATTCTTGACAGGCGACAACGTTATCAACATTTTCCGTCAAGGTGCGGTTGTGGCTATTGCCGCCGTCGGCGCGACACTGGTACTGATCGTCGCCGGAATTGACATTTCGCAGGGCGCGATCATGGCGCTGGCCGCCGTGACCACCGTCGTCGGAGTGCAAGACTTCGGACTGCCAGACGGCGTAGCTATCATCATCGGACTGGTTCTCGCGGCGGTTGTCGGCTTGGTGAACGGTCTGCTGGCGGAGTATATTCGTATTCCAGCGTTTATCGCCACGCTCGGCACGGCGCTGGTTGTGCGTGGTATCGCCTTCGTGTATACCGAAGGGCGTTCGATTGGCTTCGGGCGCGGCGAAGAAGTCAGCGGCGAGTTCGTGCAGTGGCTCGGCAAGGGCTTTATCGGCCCGATTCCTGTGCCTGTCGTATTCATGATTTTGCTGTATATCCTCGCCGGATTGGTCATGCGCCGTACCCTATGGGGCTTGCACACCTACGCGATTGGCTCTGCCGAACGCGCCGCACGGGTCGCGGGGCTGCGTGTGCAACGCCATCGTATTCAGGTTTACATGCTGGCGGGACTGCTTTCTGGTCTCGCCGGAGTGGTGTTGGCAGGGCGTCTCGGCTCGGCTTCACCGAGTATAGGCGTCGGCGCAGAGTTCGACATTCTGACCGCCGTCGTGCTTGGTGGTACGAGCATCTACGGCGGGCGCGGCAACGTCGAACGCACTTTGCTCGGCGCGCTGTTCCTGTCCACGCTGACCAACGGCCTAATTATTCTCAACGTGCCGACGTTTTACCAACAGATCGCCGTCGGCGTGGTGCTGCTGCTCGCGCTCACGCTGGATCGTCTGCAAAGCAGATAGCATTTGTAGGGGCGACACATGTGTCGCCCGCGCAAACTCACATAAACAATTTTGCTGAAAGGATATTCATCATGGCAAAAAGTGTAGTCGTAACAGGCTGCGGAACGGGCATTGGCCGCGCCATCTTCAACCGCCTGCTAGAGCAAGGTTGGAACGTCGTCGGCGTCGAGATGCAGGAAACATTGGCCAACGAAGCCCGCGAATACGCAGGCGATAAAGGCGACGTGATTTTGGCCGATGTCGCACAGCCGGCCAACCTTGATGCCGCCGCAGATCGAGCGCAGCAGTTCGCGCCGCTCATGGGTTGGGTCAACAACGCGGGTCTAGCCATCGGCGGCAACCTGCACGAACCGAACCCCGCCGAAGTCGAGCGGCTGTTCAGCGTCAATCTGATGGGCGTTTTCTGGGGCAGTTCCGTTGCGGTGCGACGCTTCTTAGCGCAAAAAAGCGGCGGCGCAATCGTCAACGTGTCCTCAATTCACAGCACAGCGGCCTTCGCGGGTTGGGCGGCCTATGACACGGCCAAAGGTGGCATCGACGCGCTAACCCGTTATACCGCCGTCGAGTATGGCCCGGTGGGTATCCGCGCTAACGCTGTCGCCCCCGGCGCGATTATGACTCCGCTGTTCAAGAAAGTCGTTGCCGACTCCGCGAACCCTGAAGAAACGCTCCGCAGCTTTTCGGTGCTGCACACGCTCGAACGCCCCGGCGAACCTGAAGAAGTCGCGGCTACAGCGGCCTATTTGTTGTCGGATGATGCGTCGTTCGTCAGTGGGCAGGTGATCGCAGTAGACGGCGGCGCAACGGCGCGCGCTTTCTACTTCCCCGCCGATCCCGAATTCGTCAAGAAGTACAAGCCCGAAGCGAAGTCATAATGCTGGCCGATTTCAAGGGCTGCGGTAGCCCACAAACGCAGCGCGGTATCGCCTCGCCCTATGGCCCACCACCGTGGCACATGAGCGGGCGCGTGTTTACGATCTGGTATCGGTTGGAAAACCCCGACGAAGCGCGTAATCACGTTGCGCCACCGTTAGAAGTCCCTGCCGATCCTATATGCCGCGCCCGTTTCTACGACATCATTCACGATGCGGGCAAAGGTGACGAATGGGCCGCGCTCAATCCTGAGCAAACGCAGTTTCATGAGGCCGTAGTCGCCATCGAAACCAGCTACAGCGGCATCAACGGCGATTACTCGGTTCACTCATACTCGGACGACGCGACCTATACCGCTTGGGCGCGTGAGGTCATTGGCTGGCCGCTCAAAGCGGGCAAGATCAGCATGAGCCGTCCGTGGAACACGCATGATCTACAACCGGGAACGACGATCACCGGCATCACCGAACGCTTCGGGCAGCGCTTGATGAGCGCCAGCATCACCCTGACCGCGCTCGTGCCAGATGAACAGCGTCCGCAGGGAACGCCAAGCTGGTTTACGTATAAGGTCATCCCCAGTGCGGAAAAACCCGAAGCCGACATCTGCCAGTTGATCCTAGGCGGCCCCACTCGCGTCGATGCCGGCCCCATTTGGCAGGCGACAGCCACGCTGGAACTCGGCGAAGGTCTGAACGATGAGCTACATTTTCTACGCCCCCGCGAAATCATCGGAGCGGAATACTGGCCGCAGGTCGATTTGACAGTGGGCTACGGACGCATTTTGGAGCAGTGGTAAACACCATGAGCAAACTCGCAATTCTCACCCAAGCCAGCAGTGAGCTGGCTTATCCATTGGCCGCCGCACTTGCCAGCGATGGTGCGCGATTGGGTATCGTTGATACAAACTTAGACGCGGCACAACTCGTCGTATCGCGGCTGAAAACCGAAGGAGCAGACGCGACAGCCTATGCGGCGGAGAATTCAACGGAGAGCGTTCAGGCAGCGCTCAACGCGATTGGCCGCCCCGATGTCGTTGTCACCTGCCCGCCCACCCCGCCTGTACTGCAATCAACCGACCTATCAGAGGCGGATTTCTGCGCCTATCTGGACAGCAGCCTGTTTCATGCTTATCTGTGGAATCAAATCGCCGGACAAGCCATGCTTGAGACTGGTTCGGGCGTGATCGTTAACGTCACGGGCTTAAGCGGCATGGGCGGTTGGCCCGGTTGGCTGGCGTCGAGTGTCGCGTGGGGCGGCATCCACAACCTGACGCACACGCTGGCCGTCGAATGGGGCAAACGCGGCGTTCGTGTCAACTGCCTTGTGCCGGGAGTTACGGAAACGACCATGCAGCAAATTACGACATCGCCGAGCGCGCCGAATCAAGCTAAGGTCTTATGGCGCATCCCCGAAGGCAAGACCGCTCCGGTTGAAGCGTTCGGTCAGGCGTTGCTCTATTTGATTAACGGCGCGTTTCTCAACGGCGAAATTCTGCGCGTCGATGGTGGTTGGGACATCTGGGGAACGTTTAGTGCGGTGGCAAAGAAATGACCAACAACAATATCGATCTCAAGGGACAGGTAGCGGTAATCACAGGCGCAGGGCGCGGCTTCGGGCTGGCCTTTGCGCGAGGCTTGGCGGAACACGGCGCGCTGCCGATCATCACCGACATCAACGAAGAACTCGGACAAGCATCCGCGCAGGTCATGACCGATGAAGGCTTGCCAGCCCATTTTATGAAGCTGGACGTGACCGATCCCAATGCGGTTGAAGCTGTCGCGCAGGCGGTCTGGAAAGAATATGGACGTCTCGATCTCTGGATCAACAACGCGGGTCTAGCGCTGCACGGGCCATCGGAAACGCTGCCGATTGAACACTGGCAGATGGGCATCAACATC
>JACMMD010000623.1 GCA_014379235.1 Anaerolineae bacterium | reverse complement strand
TGGCCTTTAGTCTCAGGAGTTTGATCTTGACATCGCTTGTGTATACCTTAACCGAGACTTTGCGCTACCGGGGCGCTGTGGGGCAGTGGAGTTGGGTCATGCATCGCCTCACCGGGCTTGGTGTGGTGTTCTTCGTTGTGCTACATATTATCGATACCTCGTGGGCGGCGTTTTACCCCGAACTGTATGTGCGGGCGATTGCCGAATATCAGTCGCCGTTGTTCACCATTGGCGAATTCGGGCTGGTGTTCGCGGTGGTCTACCATGCGCTGAACGGACTTCGCATCGCCATTATCGACTTTAAGCCGGAATGGTGGAAATACCAGCGCCGCGCCGCACTCTATGTGGTGCTTGGCACGATCATCATTCTTGTGCCAACGTTCTGGATTATGTTTGGCCATGTGCTGCGACATTACGCGGAAAACCCGCAATCGCTGCCGCTTGTGGATGTGATACTCGGACAAGTACGTTTCGTCGTGGGTATGATCGTCGCGTTTGTGGTCGCGCTGATTTTGTCGGGCATTTACGGCGCGATTGCCGGACAGAACACACCAATGGTACGTGGCAAGGCGGTCCGTCGCTTAGAGACGTTCTGGTGGTCGTACATGCGTATCAGCGGCATCATCATCGTGCCGTTGGTCTTTGGTCATCTGGCGATGATGCACCTCGTTCAGGGCGTGTTCGATATTACGGCTGCGAACTTCGGGGCGGTAGGCGCGGTAGGAACAGGGCTTAACGTCACCGGAACATCAGTCGAGTTCGTGGCTGATCGCTGGAACACGCTGGTGGCAGGCGTAGCTGTGTGGCGACTGTACGATGCGGGCTTGCTGCTGCTGGTCGTGGTTCATGGCTTCAACGGTTTGCGCTACGTGTTCACTGATTACGTGCGAAACCCGCTCGTGAAACGTGCTCTCGTCTATCTATGCGTGATCGCGGCTGTGGTGCTGCTGGTGGTAGGCTCGGCGGCACTCATCAAGAGCGTAGACGAAACCGCTATCGAGATGGGTGTCGCGGCGATGGAGAGTCTGCATCCCGAAGGCGAGGTCGCGCCCTAGTGTCGGGGGCAGGTTGGGTTGTGTTACACTGAATTCATGTTATGCCGTTGGGTTGAGGAGTTATTAGGATGCAGGTGCATCAATTTGAAGCGATTATTGTAGGCGCGGGCGGGGCGGGGCTGATGGCGGCCCTCTATGCGAGCAAGGGCGGCGCGAAGGTTGCCGTCGTGAGCAAGCTGTACCCCACGCGCAGTCACACCGGCGCGGCGCAAGGTGGTATCGGCGCGGCGCTCGGCAACCTCGAAGAAGACAAACCGCTGTGGCACGCCTTCGATACGGTCAAGGGCGGTGACTATCTGGTTGACCAACATGCAGCGATGGTGCTGGCCACGGAAGCCATAGACTCGGTCATCGAGTTAGAGCATATGGGGCTGCCGTTTGATCGCACCGAAGATGGGCGTATCAGCCAGCGCCGTTTCGGTGGACATACCAGCAATTTTGGCGAAAAGGCTGTCCGCCGCGCCTGCCATGCCGCAGACCGCACCGGCCACATGATTTTGCAAACGCTGTACCAGCAGTGCATCAAAGAGAACGTGAACTTTTTCGATGAGTTCCATGTCGTTGATCTGGTTATGAACAATGGCAAAGTGTGCGGTGTCGTCGCTATCCAACTCGGCACGGGCGAGTTCCATATATTTCATGGAAAAGCGGTGCTGTTTGCGACGGGCGGTTGGGGACGGGTGTGGCAGGTGACCAGCAACGCTCACAGCCTCACGGGTGACGGCTCAGTGGTGACGCTGCGGCGCGGCGTTCCTTTGCAGGACATGGAATTTTACCAGTTCCATCCGACGGGCATTTACCGCATGGGCATCCTCATTACCGAGGGTGTGCGCGGTGAGGGCGGCGTTCTCACCAACCGTCACGGTGCGCGCTTCATGGAGAACTACGCGCCGAACCTCAAAGACCTTGCCAGCCGCGACGTGGTGAGCCGCGCCATCTATCTCGAAATCCGCGATGGCAACGGCATACAGGGCAAAGATTACGTCCATCTGGACTTACGTCCGCAGACGGTCAACCATTATCTGGCCGAAGCGGGCGAGACTCGCCGCCTAGACCGCGAGATCATCGAGAGCAAGCTGCCGGACATCCTAGACTTCTGCCGCACCTATCTGGGTATCGACCCTGTAGACGCGCCGATGCCCGTTCAACCGACGGCGCATTACGCGATGGGTGGCATCCCGACGAACGTGAACGGCGAAGTGGTCACGGATGCCAACTGGACAGTTTTGCCGGGACTATACGCGGCGGGCGAGTGCGCCTGTGTCAGCGTTCACGGGGCGAATCGTCTGGGTACGAACTCGCTGGTTGACCTTGTGGTGTTCGGGCGACGCGGCGGCAAGTCGATTGCCGAGTACGTCAAGCAGGCAGATTATGTGCCGCTGCCAGCCAATCCCACAGGCGAGATCGAAGCCGAGATGCAGCGTATCCGCAAGACCAACGGCAAAACGCGCCCGCACGAACTCCGCAGCACGATGCAGAAGGTCATGATGGATAAGGTTGGCGTGTTCCGCGAAGCGCCGCTCATTCAAGAAGCGCTGGACTGTGTGCGCGAACTACGCGAGCGTTACATGACAGACATTCACATCGACGATCAAGGGATGC
>JACMMD010000622.1 GCA_014379235.1 Anaerolineae bacterium | reverse complement strand
CTGCATTTGCGGAAGCGGAGTTAATGATATGGAGACCGATGTAATAGCGGGTGTGAAAAGCGAATAGGCAACGGAAAAATGCAGATTGTGGTTACCCCTGTCAGTGCGGTTATTATGGCGATTCGGTGCGCGCCTGTACGTGTACGCCGACGATGATTACGCGCTATCAGGGGCGCATCTCCGGGCCGCTGTTAGACCGCATCGACCTGCATGTAGACGTGCCGCGTGTCGAGTACGATAAGCTCATGGGCGACGAGCGCAGCGAATCATCGGCGGTTGTGCGCGAACGGGTCATGATGGCCCGCGCTCGTCAGCATGAGCGTTTCGTCGGTTTAGCTGGTGTCTTTGCTAACGCCGATATGAACGCTGGCCAAGTGCAAAAGCTGTGCGTTCTGATGTCCGAAGCAAAGCAGCTATTGGACATCTCAGTGCGGCGGATGCAGTTGAGCGCCCGCGCCTATCACCGTGTTTTGAAACTCAGCCGCACGATTGCCGACCTTGCCGACTGCGACCTGATTGAAGTGCAGCACGTCGCAGAGGCGGTTCAGTATCGCCCCAAGCCTGCCATTGGAGGATAGGCGAGACCGCCACGTATTGGTAAAATAGAGATAGTAATGTGAGCGGCTTATTGGAATAAGGGATGGTCTTACCTAAACGAATCACCGTAAGTTTGGCTTCCTTCTTGCTGATGATTTTGCTTGGCGGCTGCTTCGTTGGCTCAGGCGATATGCGTGCCGCTGGCGCTCAAGAGGCCGTCACTACCACGTCAGCGCCAATTTCAGTATCACAAGCAGCAATCCTCATTGAACCAGCATTGATCGCCAGCACAACGATTGCCCAAGCTCAACCGACAGTTTTAACAGCGACGCTGCTGCCACCAACGCCGGATTTGACGGGTGTTCCGCTGCACGAGTTGAGCATCGCAACGCTGCGAAATGCAACCTATCCCGGCAGCGAATTTGTGTTTGAGCAGACGCTCGAAGCAGGATCGAACTACAACCGCTATGTCGTTTCGTACTTGTCCGACAGCAATAAAATCTACGCGATGATGACTATTCCGTGGGAAGCGAGACCTGCAACGGGCTATCCAGTGGTCATTTTCAATCACGGCTATATCCCGCCTGAACAGTACCGCACCACAGAGCGTTATGTCGCTTATGTCGATGCGTTTGCGCGTAACGGCTACATCGTCATCAAGTCGGATTATCGCGGACATGGCAGTTCTGAGGGTGATGCGTCCTCCGCCTATGGTAGTGCGGCTTACGTCATCGACGTGCTGAACGCGCTGGCATCGGCGCGACTGTATCCCGACGCTGACCCCAACCGCATCGGCATGTGGGGGCATTCGATGGGCGGCTACATCACACTGCGGGCGATGGTGGCCGATCAGGACATCAAAGCCGGTGTGATATGGGCGGGCGTGGTCGCGTCGTATGACGACTTGTTCCAAAGCTGGTTTCGGCGTGGAACCTCACCCAGCCCAACCCCTAACGGGCGTACCAGTTGGCGTACTCAGCTTGTCGAACAGTATGGTACACCGGATGATAACCCGGCATTCTGGGCATCCCTGTCGGCAAACAGCTATCTGGCGGATTTGACCGGCCCGGTTCAACTTCATCACGGCACAAGTGATGATGACGTGCCTTTTCAATACTCGGTCACACTGGAAGAACAAATTCAGATGGCGGGCGGCTCAGTCGAGTTGTTTCTGTACAACAATGACGATCATAATATCGCCACCAATCGAGACAATGCGTTAGCGCTGTCGGTTGTCTTTTTCAACCAGCATGTGAAGGGCGCATACGGTTAAATGGCTCTACTTGGAGGGATAAAATCGTTTTATACTGATAAGTGATTTTCCGCACAAACCACTCAGGGACTACAAACTGAATGTCTGCTACCGGAGTTGAAGGGCCTGTCGCAGCGCAGGAGCCATCCAAGCTGCGGCTTGCGCTGGCGTTTGCAGCGATCTATTTGATCTGGGGTTCAAGCTACGTCGCCATTCACTTCGCTATCGAAACACTTCCCATTTTCTTGATGGCAGGGGTACGTTTTATTGCGGCTGGTGTGCTGCTTTATGGTTGGTCGATCTGGCATGGTGCGCCAGCCCCGACTCGTAAACAGTGGCGTTCGGCAGCGATTGCGGGCTTCTTCTTGTTCCTACTGAATAACGGCGCACTGGTGATTTCGCAGCAGGTTGTCCCGCCGGGAATGATGTCGCTGCTGCTGGCTGGTACGCCGCTGTGGATGATTATGATTCACTGGTTGTTCGCGGGTGGAATGCGTCCGCGTTTGACCGTATTCGCAGGTCTCGCGCTTGGTTTGTTCGGCATCGGGCTGTTGGTGTCGCCAAGCAGCCTCACGGCGGGAACGTCCGATAGCAACGGCTTTCTACTCGGTGCAGTTTTAGCTGTGTTCGGTTCAATCACATGGTCAATTGGGTCGCTGTATGGCAAGCGGGCAGATTTGCCGAGTTCGCCCATGCTCTCGACCAGTATGCAGCTTCTCACAGGCGGCGCGATGCTGCTGGCGCTTGGTTTGGTGACAGGGCAGGGCGCGGAATTGAACCTTTCTGCCGTGTCGTGGCATTCGTGGACGGCACTCATTTATCTGATTCTCGGCCCGTCGATCTTCGGCTTTGGCTCGTTTATATGGTTGATGCGTGTGGCATCGCCAGCGCGGGTATCGACCTATGCTTATGTCAACCCTGTCGTAGCGCTGTTCCTCGGTTGGCTGCTGGCTGGTGAACAAATTACACCGCGCACGATCATCGGCGCTGCGATTATCATTGCGTCGGTCATGATGATGAACGGTGTCAAGCTGCCACAAATCGCCGCATGGGTCAGGGGCGTACATGTCCCGCGCCTGCATCCGGTTCAGCGATAAATGAAAACCGGAGATTGAAATCTCCGTCTATGTATTGTGACTAATCGCGCTTTATCAATATGAAATACTGTTGCTGTTGAGAGAGCAGTCCTAACTGGGCAAGCTCCTCAAGTAACGGAAAAACAGCGTCATGCAGCGGCCTAGAGGATGGGTTTACTTTCGGTTTTGAACTCGCCACATCTTCATACCATGCTTTGAAAACAGAAACCGATTCATCCTCAACAGGCTGATCGAGCCGCCATTTTAGATGATTTACAAACCATCCTCGATCAAACCTTCGTAGGTTGCTGGCATCCCATTCAATGCGTTCTTGAGTGACAGTATGGGTCAATCGGCAGCCACCACCATGTAAGAGATATTCCCATTCTTGATTTTCGCCCCACAAACCAACGGCTGGTTTTCGAATTCGCCAAAACTCTATCCTCAGTTTTGAG
>JACMMD010000621.1 GCA_014379235.1 Anaerolineae bacterium | reverse complement strand
GCTTCGGTTCCCGCTCACCTACGATTAATCGCTGGCAACTGTGCCGTCATTCATCATGAATCGTATTCAAATTACTATCACTGGTTAATCGACTACGTTCCGCGCATCTATCCCTTGCAGGAGTACGGCGAACCGATCAGCTTACTTATCCCCGATACCTTGCCGCCAAAGCATCTACACATCCTTAAGCTGTGCCTTCCATCGAATCTCAAGTTAGTCACGCTCAGTTTGCATCTGCATCGCTGGGTGCAGGTAGAAAAGTTGATCCACGTTCCGCGTATGACTCGCGGGCATTTTCCGGTTATGCCAGCGCAATATTTAAGCGAACATATCCGCTCGATCCTGAACGCCATGAACTTACCGCTTGAGCATGAGCGAAAGCACAATATTTTCATCGCTCGCCGCGTCAAGCGACGACGACTGCTGAATGAACCCGACGTTCGCAAGTTGCTGGCCCGTTATGATTTCACCGCTTACGAATTAGAAGATATGTCGTTCGAGGAGCAAGTGCGTCTCTTTCACAGCGCCAACGTGATCTTTGCGGCACATGGCGCGGGGCTGGCCAACGCCATCTTTTCCGACAAAATTAATGTTATCGAACTGGCCAATATTACGGCCTCACCCACTTATACGTTGCTCACTCAAATGTGCGGACAGCAATACGATTACATCCTGCCGCAAGAACGCTCCAAATATGATGAAGCCACCTCTCGCCATACCCATCTATACCTCAATAACCTTCCCATCAGCGTCGATTTGGCGCAGCTAGAAGCCGTGCTACGGCGCACACTCGTAACATCATGACAAACCGCGTTACAATCCGGGCGAGAATTTGGAGTCGTCACGCTGCCCCGCCCAATGGCATCACAAGCTAAAGCCGCAACGAAAAGCAGTATCGACGCGGCTGAGTTTACTTCATAGTCGTTAACTGTTCCCGCTCTGACTTCTTCAACCCCTTGACCACCAGATCATAGGAGTGGTCGATCATTTCTAGCACTTCATCATCGGGAATGCTGCCATCGACGAGCACCGTGTTCCAATGGCGCTTTGAAAGATGATAACCTGCTGTGACAGCCTCATACGTATCGCGCAGAACGACGGCCCATTCAGGATCGCACTTGAGGCTGATTTCTGTTTTTCCCTCGACAGGGATCAGCGCGAACATCTTGCCCATCACTTTCAACACGGCAACTTCCGGCCCGAATGGAAACTCCTCAACCGTTGCCTTTTTGTCCAAGCAGTAATCGCGCAGTTCTTTTCGATTCATGTTTGAAAGCCTTCTTTAGCTTTTGCCCGTATCGTAGGGGCAGGTCTGAGACCTGCCCTACACAATCCTATCAGCCTCACTTGTTTCGTGCCTTCGCCATCCTCGCCCCTAACTCAACGACATATTCGGCGTTCTCACAGCGCTCCCGCCATGCTGACGGAATCGCATCCAACCCCAAGCGCGCCCCCATAATTCCGCCCGCGATGCAGGCGATTGAGTCACTATCGCCATCGCTGTTAGCCGCCCGTCGCACACACGCGGCGTAATCGTCGGGGTAGCGCAGCACGCAGTACAACGCCAGCGCCACCGCTTCTTCACCGACCCAACCTTCTCCAATGTGTTTGAGCGCCGCCTCTTCATCCACCCAACCGAGCGTATGCCCGATTCGCAAAATCGCGCCATCGAACTCATCGCTCATGCCATCGGTGAAAGTTAACAATCGGCGCGCAAACTCCTGCGGCGGCACATCATCCAAGGCCAGCTTGACCAGAAAGGCCGCGCCGACACTGGCCGCCACAGCCGCCGGATGCCCATGTGTGATAAGGCCGCTGGCCACAGCCACTTCTCGTAACTCCGCCTCGTCGTGCTGATATAGATAACCAATCGCCGCCACGCGCATCGCTGAACCACAGCCTTTCGAGCCAGCAATGCCCGACTCACGCCAAGACAGACCGCCCTCATAACGCCTCACGCCCGCCATGCAAGTGTTGCCCGGTGCGCGATTGTTATCAGGGCTGTTGGCCCACTGCACAAACCAGCGGCCAACAGCGTTCATTTGCACGTCGAGGTTAGCGTCTAGCCCCGCGTCGAGTAAGCCTTCGGTCAGCGCGATAGTCATCTGAGTATCGTCGGTGTAGCGCGCCGGAATGGGCGGCTCGGTGATTCCCGCCGGGCCGTAGGCTTGCTTGATACGGGACAGCTTGATAAATTCCGTCGGCCAGCCAAGTGAGTCGCCTATGGCCAGTCCAAACAAAATCGCCTGTGCTCGTTCTTTCGTCACTAGCCGACCTCTCATCGTGGACTTACCCGCCGTCTAACACCATGACTATAATAGGGGTAGTTTGTTGATGTATCGGAGATCAAAAAATGTATTCTAAACTTGTCCAGAGTAACTTTATACGGCTGCGTATGCAACAGTTACAGGTGAGTTTTGTCGCTGTTGTGATTTTTGTGAGCGGCTTCGCGCTCGGCAATCAATTCGCGGCTAACGCGGCGCAGTTCGAATATACACAGCCGCCCGAATCGCGTGAAGCGTTCGAGCCATTCTGGCAGGTCTATAATTTTATCGAAAACGACTTTGTTGATGTGGATACCCTTGCTGCGGATGTTCTAGTAAACGGCGCGATCAACGGTATGATTGAAGCGCTGGACGATCAATACAGCGGCTACATGAACCCCGAAGTCTACCCGCTGATGAACGATGACCTCGATGGTGCGATTGATGGCATCGGCGTGGTCATCAGAATGCTTGAAGACAGCGAAGAAATTCAAGTCGCTACCGTTCTACCCGGAACACCGGCCAGCGAAGCAGGCATTTTGACGGGCGATGTTTTTGCGGCGGTCAATGGCATCGCTGCCACCGAGCTTTCGCAGCTAGAACTCGCAACACAGGTACGCGGCGTGGCTGGCACAGAAGTCATGCTGACGATGCGTCGGGGCGAAGACCTGATTGACTTTACGCTCATGCGTGCCCATATCGACATCCCCAACGTTGAAACACGCTTACTCAGCAGCGAACAGGGCGACATCGGCTACATTCGCCTCAATCAGTTCAGCCCCGAAGCGCGCACCGAAATCGACACCGCACTCGACGAACTCGACACGGAAACCCTCTCCGGCATCGTCCTTGATTTTCGTGGCAATCCGGGCGGATTGCTGTTAAGCGCGGTAGATGTCGCCAGCGCTTTTATGGAAGATGGCGTCGTCTTGATTGAGCAGTTCGGAGACGGGAGCGAACAGGTCTTCAACAGCTCAGGCGACCACAGCGATATTGTCACACCGATGGTGGTACTGGTTGACGAAGGCAGCGCCAGCGCATCCGAACTGGTAGCAGGCGCGCTGCAAGACAGTGGGCGGGCGACTATCATCGGCGAAACCACCGTTGGCAAAGGAACGGTGCAGTCATGGCACGAATTGGTCAACGGCGGCGGTATCCGCTTGACGATAGCGCGCTGGCTGACCCCGAACCGCCATTGGATTCACCACCAGGGCATCACGCCGGATATTGTCATCGAATGGACGCCGGAGTCTTACGAAGAAATGGGACTGCCGGAAAGTGATCTTCAATTAGAAAGCGCCATTACATTCCTCGAATCAGAGGCGCTGGTTTCACAGGTGGAAGCGCGGCAGTAGATCACTTGATGAGGTCGTCAAATAGGGGCGCGGCGGTTGGCTGCGCCTTTTTTATGCACAACGTATGACACCGTTCGGGGTTTTACAAGCCTGTTTAGACATGATATACTGCCCACACTTCCGACGGAGTTATGGATCGCAGGAGTATTTTTCCTAAATGGATGTCGCTCTACAGATTGTTTCTATCATTGTCTCCATTCTGATGATTATCTTGATTATGCTGCAAGTAAAGGGCGGCGGACTCGGCAGCTTGCTCGGTGGCGATGCTGGCGGCGGTATCACCCGCACCCGTCGTGGCCTCGAGAAAACACTCTTTCAAATCACCATTGGCCTGTCCATCACCTTCTTGGCGGTGTGCGTGATGTCGGTCATTGTCTCCCGCTAAAACTAACCGGCATACAAGCGACACTGTGCTAAAAAGATCAATCGCCGTTTTAGGGGCGACATGCAAATCAAATTTGCATGAGTCGCCTCTTCTTCTGTCGGTTAAACAGTCGAGGTTGTCCTAATGCTGCGCGGATTCCGTTGGCAGCTTGTTGCACTTGTAATGGCTGTAGTGTTGTTCGTCGCCAGCCTGCTGGCCAGAACATCGCAAACACCTGCGCCAACATCCACGCCACAGCTTCAACCTGCCCCACCAACTTTGGACGTTACTGAGGCGGCGGTTGAAGCGACAGCCAGCGCTGTTGCCGCAACCCCGCTGCCACTGCCCACCGTCGATGAAAGTGCAAACGACGCATTAACGCCCGTTCCGAACTCGATTGTCAGCCTATCGGATGGCATCATCACATACCGCGAAGCGCTGGTGGGTGAAGTGCAGCGTCTGAATCCCCTTCTCGCGCCGCTGAATCCAGTCGATGCCGACATCACTTCGTTAATCTTTGAAGGTCTCACCCGCACCAACCAATACGGCGAACCGGAAGCCGCTCTCGCCCGCGATTGGGTGATTTCATCGGATGGACTCGAATACGTCGTCAACTTGCGCGAAGATGTGCTTTGGCAAGATGGCATCCAATTCACCGCTGACGACGTGATGTATACCATGTCGCTGCTGCGTTCGGCGGACTTTCCCGGCCCGGCGGAGCTAGGTGAATTCTGGCGCACCATCGAAACCGAAAAACTCGGCACGTATCTGATACGCTTCCGGCTGACACAGCCGCTTGGCAGCTTTCTCGATGCGCTGCGAATCGGTATTTTGCCGGAACATGCCCTGCACGGAACAACCGCCGCTCAGATCGCCACACACCCGTTCAACCTGTCACCGATTGGCACTGGCCCCTATCAGCTAGAAGCCGTGCGCGCATCCAGCGACAACAGCATTGAAGCGGTAGATTTACGTGTCTCGACCAATTATCGCCTGCGTCCCGAAGCGCAAACGGGTTATGCGTTAGAGCGCGTGAGCTTTCGCATCTACGACACGTTTGAAGTGGCGGTAGTCGCGCTGCAAACTGGCGATGTCGATGGACTAGCGGCACAGAATAACAGTCAGCGTCCGGCGCTGTTGGGCACAATCACCAATATCCACACCAAACTAGAGCCGACACTCGGCGCGCTGATCTTCAATTGGGCCAGCGAGGAAACGCCATTCTTCCGTGAACAGCGTGTCCGTATCGCGCTCGAAACTGGACTTGATCGCACGTCGGTGGT
>JACMMD010000620.1 GCA_014379235.1 Anaerolineae bacterium | reverse complement strand
GACGTTTCTTTAAAACGGTTAACCAGCTTAATCCCGCCTGCATTCCTTCGAGTATAAGCATTTCAAACATCCTTCTGTCATTATGCAGCGGCTCGCCCCACTCTTCATCATGATATTTTATATATGTTTTATCCGTTCAGCCGTGCCATCATCCGCAGCGAAGCGCTCACCAATTGCAGCGCGGCATCCGTGCTGAGACGCGCCAATGAGGTGATTGTCCATGACAACCGGACGCGCATGTTCTTGAGCGCCTTCTATGGTCAGTTGGATTTGGAGACGGGGCAGTTGGATTATGCGAACGGCGGTCACGAGTGGCCGCTGTGGGCCCATGCCGCGACTGGCACGGACGATATGCTCAACGCGAAGGGCATGATTCTGGGCATGTTCGACAACGCCGAATTTGAGGAGCGCCATGCTCAAATCGAACCCGGCGACGTGCTGGTGTTCTATACCGATGGCGTGACCGAAGCGCGCAGTGTGAGCGGCGAACTATTTGGCGAAGAGCGTTTGCAGGCTGCCCTCGACGACCATCGTAACGAGACTGTGCAAGAGATCGAACGGGCGATTTCCGGCGCGGTTAAAGTCTTCACCGATGGTCGAGCGCAGTCCGACGATTTCACGCTGTTCGTGGTCAAACGATTGGGATGAGTCAACGATTTCTTTTGCCGAATCTCCGCATAAGCGTTACCATATTGCAACCGAAATTAACGCAACTGTGTCCGCTGAATATTGATCGTTCGGAGTCGTTTGACAATGGCGTCCGCAGCTACGTCTATTTTGCAGGTCGATAATCTTACAAAATCTTTTCGCGGACTAATGGCTCTGGACAGCGTAAACCTGCAACTGCGACAGGGCGAAATTCTGGGCGTGATTGGCCCCAATGGCGCGGGCAAAACGACGCTGTTCAACTGTTTGACGGGTTTCATCCCTGCGACGACAGGACAGATTCACTTCCGACAGCATGACATCACACGCTTGAAGACTCCGGCGATTGTGCGGCTTGGCATTGCGCGCACGTTTCAGAATATTCGGCTGTTCGGTGCGCTGTCGGTGCTGGATAATGTGCGCGTTGCACAGCAGCTTCGTGTTGGTTTCAACTTTCTCGAAGTGCTGGCGCAGTTGCCATCGTTTCAGCGTAAAGAGCGCAAACTGACCGAGCAGGCGATGGCGCATCTGGAACTATTTGGCTTGGAAAACGACGCTCAACAACTGGCGATGAATTTGCCATATGGCGCGCAGCGTCGGCTGGAGATCGCACGGGCATTGGCGACCAATCCTCAAGCGCTGCTGTTGGACGAACCCGCCGCCGGCATGAATATCACTGAAACCGACGAACTGCACCAGATGATTCTCACCGTGCGTGAACAATTCCGCGTGGCCATCATTCTGGTCGAACATGATATGCGCCTCGTCATGAATATGTGCGAACGCATCGTCGTGCTGAACTATGGCAAGGTGATCGCGGAAGGCGACCCGGCGGACATTCGCCAAAATCCGGCGGTGATCGAGTCGTATCTCGGCAAAGCGCACTAGGGGAATCAGCCGCATGTTGCAAGTCAGCAATATCGACGTTTTCTATGGCAAAATCCATGCGCTGAAAGGCGTAACGCTCAACGTGCAAGTGGGCGAACTGGTCGCGTTGATCGGCTCGAACGGCGCGGGTAAGTCAACCACCCTGCGGGCGATTTCGGGCTTGCTGCGTCCGAAACCGGGTGTCATCATCTACAACGGCCAGCGCATCGACACCGTGCCGCCGCATCAAATCGTGCGGATGGGCATCTCGCATTCGCCAGAAGGCCGGCGCTTGTTCGGGCGGCTGACGGTGCAGGAAAACCTCAGGCTCGGTGCAGTCATCCAAAGCAATAGTCGAGTCATTGCCCGCCTTCAGGACGAGGTGTTCGCGCTGTTCCCGCGTTTGCTGGAACGTCGCGGCCAGATGTCGAATACGTTATCCGGTGGAGAACAACAAATGTTGGCAATAGGGCGGGCGTTGATGAGCCAGCCGAAGCTGCTGCTGCTGGATGAACCGTCGCTCGGTTTAGCGCCGATGATGGTCGAGACGATTTTTGGCGTGATTAAGCAGATCAAGAACAGCGGCGGTACGCTGCTGCTGGTCGAACAAAATGCGCGTGAAGCGCTGCTGATTGCAGATCGCGCCTACGTCATGGAGACGGGGCGTGTGATTTTAGAAGGTGAGGCCGCCGCACTGCGCGCCAATCCGCAGGTTGAGCAAGCCTATTTAGGGGGAGCGCTGTGAACTTCGGTGTTTATTGGGCACAGCAGTTTTTGAATGGACTCAGCGTTGGCAGCCAATATGCGCTGATGGCGGTGGGGCTGGCGATGGTGTTTGGTATCTTGCGCTTGATTAACTTCGCACATGGCGACGTGATGATGGTAGCGGCGTACATCGGCGCGTTTTCGTTGGCGGCGCAAGTGCCGCTGCCTCTGGCGTTGCTGCTGGTTTTGCTTGGTACAGTGCTGACGGGTCTGTTGATGGAACGCGCCGCTTATCGACTTTTGCGCCGTGCGCCTGCGGTGGCGGTGCTGCTGTCATCGTTCGCAGTGGGGCAAATTTTGCAG
The DNA here is from genome assembly GCA_014379235.1 of Anaerolineae bacterium. Lineage (GTDB taxonomy): Bacteria > Chloroflexota > Anaerolineae > Aggregatilineales > Phototrophicaceae > JACMMD01. The sequence continues at coordinate 2,034 of JACMMD010000620.1, read as the reverse complement.
AATGGCACGCTGTTGTTATCACGCCTCATCAATCAGCCTGTTCAGATGGCCTTCCCGACGCCGGATATTCTGCAAGGTGCCGTTTTGTTCAACACGTTTTTTGGTGATCTCCGGCTGTCGCGCATCAATTTGGTCAGCTTAATTGCCGGGCCGATTCTGTTAGTGCTGCTGATTATCTTCATCCGGCGCACCACACTCGGACTGTCGATGCGGGCGACAGCAGAGGATTTACAGGCGGCGCAGTTGATGGGCATCGACACCAACCGCGTAATCATGTGGGCGTTCGTTATTGGTTCGCTGCTGGCCGCGGTTGCGGGCGTACTCTATGCTTCTCAAGCAGGGCAGATCAAACCGGATATGGGCTTTACACCCGTGTTGAAGGCGTTTATCGCGGCGGTGATCGGCGGCTTCGGCAGCATTCCCGGCGCAATGATCGGGGGCTATGTACTCGGCTTTTTAGAGGTGCTGCTGACCGCACTTCCCGGTTATGGCGATTTGATAAGGGGGTCGGCCTCGCCGGAAGTGGTTACATTCTTGCAAACTTACTTGCCAACCACCCTGTCGCGCTACCGGGATGCGTTCGTGTTCGTGGCGCTGATCGTGCTGCTGCTGGTGCGGCCCGGCGGTATTCTTGGCACGGTGGATAAAGAGTGAGCGCCCGTATGAACGCGCAAGCGATAACGAGAACTTCGCCATTGGCGACATGGGTTGGCGTTGGTATTGTGGCAGCAGTGGTCGTGGCGATCATCTTACTGTTAGAAGCGTCCGGCAGCGCGTTCTGGCAAGGTATTTTCATTACGCTCGGCATGTTCATCATTCTGGCAGTCAGCCTCAATCTTGCCAGTGGATTTACGGGTGTGTTCTCGCTTGGGCATATCGGCTTTATGGCGCTCGGTGCCTATATCGCCGCGATTTTGACCTTACCAGTGGAGAATAAAGAGGAGCTGCTGAACCTGCCGGGATGGTTGGCGACGATACATCTCGATTTCACGGTGGGATCGTTTCCGCTCGGCTTTCTGACGGCAACACTCATCGCTGGATTGATCGCGTCGCTCTTGGCGGTGGTAGTTGGCGCGGTGTTGATGCGGTTGTCCGGTCACTTCGTCGCAGTGGCGACACTTGGCTTTCTGGTGATCGTGCGTGTTGTCCTCATCAACGCCGACGATTTCACACGCGGGGCGCGAACCTTCTCCAACGTGACGCCGTATACCGATCTGTGGTGGGTATATGGTTGGGCGGCGGTGACGCTGTACACAATCTGGCGAATCAAGTTCTCAGCTTATGGACGTGCGATGTTCGCGCAGCGTGAAGACGTGGCGGCGGCACGCTCTGTCGGCATTGTGATTATGCGTTCGCGGCTGTTCGCGTTTGTGGTCAGCGCGTTTTTCACCGCTGTGGCAGGCTCGTTGTGGGGACATTTCATCACGTCGTTTTCGCCAAACGCTTTCTATTTCGATCTCACGTTCCGCGTGATTACGATGTTGGTGGTCGGCGGTATGGGGTCGGTGAGCGGGTCAGTCGTCGGGCCTGTATTGATTACGGCGCTGGCCGAAGCCCTGCGTCGACTTGAGGACTACAACCAACTCTATGGTATAAGCGGTATCTCGCTGGCGCTGCTGTTCCTGATTATCATCATCTTCCGGCCCAATGGTTTAATGGGCAGTCGTGAATTTGATGTGGAATGGCTCGGACAGCGTGTGCTTCGTGCGTTATCATTTGGACGGAGAAGGGAGGGTGAGAAGCCTGAGCGATTCCCGGCGGGAGAATAGCCTTAACGAAAGGGAGTCGCGTTCGAGTAACTTGCTATCTCGTGTGAAGGTCATCTCGCTAATCAATGGAGGAGAGAAACGTATGAACACCGTTGCGGTAAAACGCTTGTTTGCAGCAGCATTTGTTCTCGGTATTTTGTTGAGTCTGCCCGTGCTGAGTCTTGCTCAAGAAGGCGATCCGATTGTCATCGGCGGCGGCTTCGGCTTGACGGGCGGTATGGCTTCGTTGGACGTACCAGCGTCGAACGGCGCGCTGTTGGCCGTG
>JACMMD010000619.1 GCA_014379235.1 Anaerolineae bacterium | reverse complement strand
GTCGGCACGACGATTTGCGACAGCGTTTGCTCCGCGCCAACAGTGGCGAACTCACCGTTCCACCACGATTCGAAGGTGATACCGCGCATGAAATCGGCGGGCAGGGATTGAGGCTGTGCTGCCCCGATTGGCGGCGACACCAGCGAAATGAACAGCGCGAACAGCCCGACGATCCCGGTCAGCAGCGCGCAGGGGATCGCCAGCAGCAGACAACCTGCGCGCCGAAACTTTCTATATTTAGACATTCTGCGTCAACACAGACCTGTATTTGTAGGGGCGCAGCACGCTGCGCCCCTACGAGAAGTAGGGTAATTGCTACGCGCCGTTCGGCCCGCCGGGGCGAACGTTATCGCCGCTTGTCTCGATGGCGGTGCGTACCGTGCTGGTGATCTGCTGCATCAGGCCGGTGAGTTCCATCGGCACGATGAACTTGGTTGAAGGACTCATGCCCATATCCCGCAGCGCAGTGAGGTATTGCAGGATCATGGTCTTATCGTCGATCTTGTGTGCCTCGTTATAGATGGCGCTCAAGCCCGCCGCGAAACCTTCGGCGCTGAGTTTTTGCGATTGGCGTTCGCCTTCGGCGCGCAGAATGGCCGACTCCTGTTCACCTTCGGCGCGTAGAATAGCCGACTGTTTCTCGCCTTCAGCCACCATGATGGCTGCTTCACGCTGACCGCTGGCCGATGTGACCATTGCGCGGCGTTCACGCTCGGCGGTCATCTGGCGGTTCATGGCGGTTTGCACCTCCTTCGGCGGCTCGATCTCGCGGATTTCGACGTTGGTGATCTTCAGACCCCAACGCTCGGTCACTTCGTCCAGCTTAACGCGCAGCGTATCGTTGATCTGCTCACGCTTGGCCAGCACATCATCCAGCGAAATATCACCGATGACGGCGCGCAGTGTGGTTGTAGCGATATTCAGCGACGCATTTATCACATCCTGCACCTTCAATATCGACAACATGGGATCGACCACACGATAATACACGAGGAAGTCGATGGCGATGGGAGCGTTATCTTTGGTGATGGCGGTCTGCGCGGGGATGTCCAGAAAACGTTCGCGCAGATCGACCTTGATGGCGCGTTCAAAGATAGGGATTACAAACACCACACCGGGCCCGCGAGTGCCTTTATACCGCCCCAAAGACAGCACTACGAGGCGCTCGTATTCGGCCACAATGCGGATGATGGAGCGGAAAATCAAAAACACGGCAAACAGGATTACGCCAATAACAATCAGTATTTCGGGCACGGGGAAACCACCTTTCATTTAGATACGCTCCTCAACAGAGTGATCTGAGACAACTTCTTGCAGCGCGCCGCGCTTGCGTTTGAACGGCTCGACAAATAACTGTAAGCCGTCGCGCTCAACGACGATGATTTCGTCGCCGGATTCCAGCGCGTCATGGCTGCGCGCCGTCCATAACTCGCCGCGCACATTGACCGTGCCAACCGCGCTGCCACTTTCGTTGGGCACGAGCGCCGACGCAACCCGGCCCTGCGCGCCGACCAGCGTTTCATCGTCCAGCGTAGAAAGCCCCTGCTGCGCGGCCAATATCGGCAGCAGAATACGCCGGTGATACAGCAGCGATAGTCCAATCGTGGCCGCAATCGCAAGCGGCGAAACAATTGTCCCCTCGAACAACAGCAGCCCGCCAACGGCCTGTAACAGTAAACCGCCCTCGGCGTAGCGCCACCAGCGCTGACCGAAAAACGGCAGCAGTAAAAAGCCCGTCACGCTCAGGACGAGCAGCCCCACCATCCACCAATTCGCCATCATGGTGCTTAACAAATAGATCGACAGGGCCAGTGCGCCCACCGCCAGCGCTTCGGCAACATGTGTTCCGGGCATGTAGATCGCTGTCACCAACACCCACAGCCCGAACACCAGCAGCAGGTAAATGAGGCTTGCTTCTAGCATCGCCAATCTCCCATAAACGCTCTTTCTCCTATTATAGACTCAGCCTATTCAGGATTTAAGTACACGAACTTGAACCCATCCATGAACTGAATGCACGTCGGTTCAAAGCCAAGCTGTGCGTAGGGCGTATCGCCAAAACGCAGCGTGTGAGCTTGAGGGTTGAAGTATTGAATCGCGTTGACATCGTTCTTGGTGTAGGAGCGAGCGACGCGATTTTGTGCCAGCTTCACGCCAAGCGGATTGACGATCTCCATCGTCACCCACGGCGCACGAGCCATCTTGAACGTTTCGCCTAAACCCAGTTGGCCGAGCATATCGAAGCCCGCCTTCATCGAGGGGCGCTCAACGTCCCTAACCGTGCCTTCAAGTATCGGCTGATTGGTAGCCGCATCGCGGAAGGAGAACTCGACACCGTTTCCGGCGCACTCGATGTGGCTGTCGCTGAGGCGCGCATTCAGGCTCAACAATTCGCGATTGTAGGCCACCACTTCGGCGGTATTGTTGTAAAGTCCATGACACAGCATTTGCATGTCGC
>JACMMD010000618.1 GCA_014379235.1 Anaerolineae bacterium | reverse complement strand
GGTGTATGTATTCGGTGTGCCGGATGTCGAACTACCCGCTATCGACAACATCACCTACGTGCCTATCGCCGCAGACGACGCGCTGGCGCAAGAGTGGTTACTGGTGACGAATGGCCAGCAGAATGCGTCGGCACTGGCTACCCGCGAGATCACGCACATCGAGGAAGAGGACGCGCTGCGAATGTTCAAGGGCGTGTGGACGTTCGACTATGTGACGGTCAAATTTTTACACGACGCGCTGACCCGTGTCGTCGGCGTAGACCCGCTCACCATTCCGCAGACCCGCCGCTACAGCCAACAGATCAGGTTGATGAGCAAGAGCTTACAGCGCATGGCCACCGGCCTCGTGCGAATCACCAACGGACGCACCCGCCGCTACGACGATGAAGCCGTGAAAACCGAAGTCGCCAGCGTGATCGAGCAAGAACTCGACCCCGCGTTGGCGCAGCTCAAAGCGGCTGCGCCGACCAGCGACTAGACTAATCCAGCGTGAACTGATAGCCGGGTCGAGCCAGCGGCTGGGCCTGAGCGTAGTACAGCACAAAGTTGACCCCCGGTGCAGGTTCAGGGAACTCGCTGTACTGCGGCGCATTAAGTCGGAAGTGGCGACCAATGCGTTCAATCATTTCATGGTCATCGGCCCACACGTAGAAAGCGGCATCCTGACCATGCGGCACTTCGGTTTCAAAATACTCGTCCGTGAAATACTGACGTTCGATGGCCACTAATGTCAGGTCATCGCGCATGAACTGGAGCAGAGCATCCGCTTCATGTTGATCGCAAGCCTGCGCCGGGCCAATCAGGTAAATGTGGGTGCCGGGGGCAAAATCTCCACTGCGGAGTATCGCATCTGTCGAGCCGCCGCAGGCTCCGAAAAGCTCACGAAGCTGGCGATTATAGGTGGGCAGATGAATGCCGAAATAGTAACTCGCCTGTCCAACGGCGATGACACTCACCAGCACGATCATCACCACACGCCGGAAGCGATGAATAAGCAGCGGCAGCGTATAGTAAACGCCGAACGCCAACGCCAACGCCAGCGCCGGAAAAGCGACGGTGAAGCGTATACTTGTGCCGGAGACACGGGCGAGACCGATCCCGAAGGCGGCCACGAACAGCCACAAGACCACCAGCAGCCCCGCAGGTTTACGCCAGCGCCACAGCGCATAGCCCGCGCCGAGCAGCAGTACGGGCACGAACCAGATGAGGACGAGCGGCTGGTCACCGCCATAATACAACCACGCTTCGCGTATTTCGGGGTTGTGAAAATAATGCAGGAAGCTGTAGCTGATGCTGCGGAAAACTTCGATTACCCCATTGGTAAAGCCAAGATCGTTGAAGCGCGCCAGCCAGTAACTCGTACCCGCATTATCAACACGCGGGAACAGTGGAGAGCCTGAGCCGCTGACTGCGTAATAATAGGGCAGTCCTACCAGCGCGAACGCGATGGCCGCAACCAGCAGTCCTCGCAGCGATGGCCGGGGCCGCCACAGGTAAAAGCCCATCCCAAGCCACGCGACCAACAGAAGCGGGAAGAACACACGTCCGGCATCTACCCAATACTGCGACCAGCCAAGCATCGCCCCACCAATCGCAAAGTCTGATTGGCGGTTGCTGCGTAAGCCACGAGCAATAAAGGCGATTGCCAGTGTACCGAACACCGGGTCAACGATGCTTGGCAGCGCAAGGCGGCTGATATGCAGATGCGGCGGTGATGTGATCAGAAACAAGGCCGCGATGATAGCGACATTACGGTTGGCCAAGCTGCGCGCCAAAAGGTAAATGCCCGGTATCGTCAGCGTGGCCAGAATCGCGCTGATCGCCCGCAGCCCGAACAACGTATGCCCGAACAGTGCCGACGCGCCTAGCTGCAAGTAGCCATAGATGACTGGCTGCGGCGCGTAATCGCTGAACGGAAGCAGCATTCTGAACCGGTAATCGTTCCACTGAATGGTGTTCACGATGTCCGCGAAGAAATCTTCGTGGATCATGAAGCGCACCGCGTTATCAAGGTTCACCAGTCGCAGCACCAGCGCCAGCAGCGTGAGGCCCACGATCAACAAAAACTCTTTCTTTTCCATGTGCCAGCCAAGCGATGCCAGCGTGGGAATGCTTACGCCGCTCAAGCCCCATGTCACGGCGATTGAGCCAAACACCAGCATCGCAAACTGAAAATGTATGGTGACTTGAAATACATCCGGCGCGCGCATGACGTTGCCGCTGACCTCAGCAGCGACGAACAGCATAGCCGCGCCCGTCATCAGCAGCACCCAATTGATACTGCCCGCTTGATAGGCGAGCGCAGTCGGCAGCGGCAGCGCGGCATCTTCCTGTGCGATCCACAGCGCCACGCCGAGCGTGGCCACGCCCGCGATCATAAACAGCGTACCCATGCCAAGCTGTTCATATGGGACAGCGGGCCGAAAGCTAAAGGCCGCCAATGCTAGGAATGTCACCGCCGCAACGGTCATTTGCTGCGAACGCGCCCGCCGATCTGTCAGCAGCCAACTGAGCAGGTACTTACGAATCGCGCTGCTAATGCCTACGCCAGTCCTGACAACCCATCGTGGAAAGCGTATCGAAATCGTTTGGGCATCTTGCGGAACGTCAATCGGCAGCCTGCGAATCTGGTCGCGCACTCGCGGCGAGGTGAAGGCGTATGTCACCGACGAGACCATCAAGACGAAAAACAATTGTCTGGACAGCGTGGGCGGCAGCGAGACGAACAACACACACAACGCCAGCGCTGCAATCGCAAACCACAGCATCCGCTTACCGCTCATGCGCGCTGCGGGGAAGCGCGCCGCAGGCGTAACCGACTTTTCTTCCGGCTGATAGAGCATCTGGTCAGTCATCGGGTCGGGCAGCGATTTAATCGACATCTTTTAACTTCCTGTATTTTCTAAAGCGACTATGGCGCTGGTGGGAGCGAAATACAGCGCCATATCGAAATCTGGCCCGAGTTCGGCGTCGTTGGGACTGAGCTGCGGCGGTTCGACAGACGGGAAGTTGGCTTGAATAAGGGCCGGCGCGGCGGATTCGTCATCGCGTTTGATGAAGAATGCATGGTTGACATCGTGCGGTAGGTCTGCGAAATACTGCGGCGTGAGCTGATCTTCGAGCATCACATAGATGTACTGCGGTTCGCCGTGCAAGCCGTGTGCCGAGTTGATAATCGACCCGGTGAAACACTCCGTCGGACTGATGAAGTGCAGCCATGTTCCTTCAGGCAAATCGAGCGAACGCAGAACTGCGTCGTCAGTGTCGCCGCAGGTTAAGAACTCGCGGCGGTAGCGGTCTTCAAACTGGTTCAGGTGAGTGTCATAGTAATACACGCCCTGCCCGATGACCACTGCCCCCGCCAACACGACCAGCGCTCCGGCGAGTGCGGGTCTCCAGCGCATTTCGCTGGCCGTTCCCGGCAAACGCAGCCGACGCGGCAGCAGCAGTTTCAGACCGTAGACGATGCCCATCGACATTAACAGCGCGATAGCCGGCATCATCACCACGTAGCGCGTCGAAACCACCTGCGGATGAACCAGACTATTGCCTGCCAGAGTCGCGCCGCACCAGATCAGCAGCAGCAGCGCTCCCGGCTTTCGCAGCCGCCACAATCCGAAGCCCACGCCGAGC